>NZ_BCPP01000878.1:0-3029 GCF_016586125.1 Burkholderia sp. E168m23 | reverse complement strand
TCTTCCGGCGGCGTGTATCCGCTGCATCACGGCGACCACAATTCGCATGGCGTGCCGCCGACCATCAACCCGGTCGCGCTGAGCCACGGCCGCGACCAGCCGTTCTTCGATCCGGTCGCGTACGGCAACGGCCCCGACGACTCGGTGACCGACACGACCGAGGCGGCCGCGATCACGCACCACACGATCCTGATCGACGGGAAGCGGATCGCGTACACGGCGACGGTCGGCCACCTCGTGACCGTCGATCCGAGCAGTTCGCAGCCGGCCGCGAAGATTTTCTACGTCGCGTTCACGGCCGACGGCGCGAAGGAGGAAACGCGGCCCGTGACGTTCTTCTATAACGGCGGGCCCGGTTCGTCGTCGGTGTTCGTGCTGCTCGGCTCGTTCGCGCCGAAGCGCATCAAGACGTCGATGCCGGGGTTCACGCCGCCCGCGCCGTACCAGATCGAAGACAACCCGGACAGCATGATCGATCACAGCGACCTGGTGTTCATCAACCCGGTCGGCACCGGCTATTCGGCGGCCGTCGCGCCGAACAAGAACCGCGACTTCTGGGGCGTCGACCAGGATGCGGATTCGCTGAAGCAGTTCATCAAGCGCTACCTGACGAAGAACAACCGCTGGAATTCGCCGAAATACCTGTTCGGCGAATCGTACGGCACCGCGCGCAGCTGCGTGCTCGCGTACAAGCTGCACGAGGACGGCGTCGACCTGAACGGCGTCACGCTGCAGTCGTCGATCCTCGATTACCGGCAGGCCGGCAACCCGGTCGGCACGCTGCCGACCGCCGCGGCCGACGCGTGGTATCACAAGAAACTCGGTATCAAGCCGGCGCCGGCCGATCTCGGCGCGTTCGTCGAGGAAGTCGCGCAGTTCGCGCGCACCGACTATCTGACCGCGCTGCGCGCGGTGCCGCATGCGAACCCGGCCACCGTGCAGAAACTGTCCGCATACACGGGCATCGATACGGCGACGCTGCAATCGTGGGGGCTCGATATCGCGGGCTACGACACGCGCGGCAATTCGCTGTTCCTGACGACGCTGCTGCATGCGCAGGGGCTCGCGCTCGGTTCGTACGACGGCCGCGTGACCGGGATTTCGTCGGGTATCGCCGGCAAGATCGATCCGAATTCGGGCGGCAACGATCCGACGATGACGGCCGTGACGGGCGTCTATACGGCGATGTGGAACAGCTATCTGAACGAGCAGTTGAAGTTCACGTCGAACTCCGCGTTCACGGACCTGAACGATCAGGCCTTCAAGAACTGGGATTTCAGCCACATCGACCCGACCGGCGCGCAGCAGGGCATCGACGCGCAGGGGAACGTGATCCTCTACACGGCCGGCGACCTCGCCGCGGTGATGGCGCTGAACGTCGACCTGAAGGTGCTGTCCGCGAACGGCTTCTACGATTTCGTGACGCCGTTCTACCAGACCGTGATCGATCTGCAGCAGATGCCGCTGGAGGACCAGAAGGTGCGGCAGAACCTGTCCGCGCGGTTCTATCCGTCGGGGCACATGGTGTATCTCGACGGCGGCTCGCGCACCGCGCTCAAGCGCGATCTCGCGACGATGTACGACGCGACGGTCAGCGATACGGGCGCGCGGATGCGCATTCGTGCGCTGCAGGCGAAGAAGACGGGCGGGAACGCGTAGCGTTGCCCGTCGAGCGGACGCCGCGCGCAGCCGGGAGGGGGCGCGCGGCGGTATGTCAGTCGTGGGGCGGCCGGCTTATGCGGCCGGCCAGTCGAACATCGTGTACGGCAGCGCGCGCTTGTGGCGCGAGCCGTCGTAGAAGCGCAGCACCGTTTCATACACACGATCGGCAACCGGCTTGCCTTCGAGGAAATCGTCGATCTCGTCGTAGGTCACGCCGTACGCGTGCTCGTCGGGGCGCAGCGGGCGCAGCTCCTCGAGGTCGGCCGTCGGCACCTTCATCACGATCAGCTCCTCGCCGCCGAGCGCGCGCGCCACTCCGCGCACGCGCCGCTTGCTCAGGCCCGCGAGCGGCAGGATGTCCGCGCCGCCATCGCCGAACTTCGTGAAGAAACCCATCAGCGATTCGGCCGCGTGATCGGTGCCGATCACGATGCCGCGCCGTGCGCCGGCCACCGCGTACTGCGCGATCATGCGCTCGCGCGCCTTGATGTTGCCGTGCACGAAATCCTGCTGCGCAGGCGTTTCGAACGCGTGGCCGGACGCGACCAGCGAACGGAGCATCGCATCGGCGGCCGGCTTCACGTCGACCGTCAATACCTCGTCCGCGCGCACGAATGCCAGCGCGCGCTGCGCATCCTCTTCGTCGTTCTGCACGCCGTTCGGCAAGCGCATCGCGATGAAGCGCGCGTCGTAGCCGTCGGCGCGCAGGCGCTCGACCGACAGTTGCGCGAGCCGGCCGGCCGTCGACGAATCGACGCCGCCGCTGATGCCGAGCACGTAGGTCCGCAGGCCGGTCGAACGAAGGTACTGCGCGAGGAAATCGATGCGGCGGGCGATTTCGGCCTCGGCGTCGAAGTGCGGGGCGACGTTCAGTTCGGCAATGATCGCGCGTTGGCGGCTGGCGTAATCGGCGGAGGTCATGAGGGAAGATCCGGAACGAATTGCAAGGCGCTCATCATAAGCGCAATCGCGGCGTGCCGCCGCGCCGGACCTGCGTTTCCGGCGGCGTCGCGTTGCATCGACGAGACGCGGCGCATCGCCGTGGTGCGTGGTGCGCCGGGCGGGTGCAGGATGCCGGGCGGAGGGTGCCCGCTGGCTCGCGTCAGCGCCGTGCGAGCACGACGCCCACCAGCGCGAGCGCGAAGCCCGCGAGCTGGATCGGCGCGAGCGTTTCGCCGAACAGACCGTAACCCTGCAGCGCGGCCAGCGGCGGCGCGAGGAACAGCAGCGACGTCGCGCGCGCCGCATTGCCGCGCCGCAACATCCACATCAGCATCGTGACCGCGCCGCCCGACAGGAACACGACGCCCCACACGAGCGACACCCACAGCGCCGGCGCGCCGATCCAGCGGGTTTCATGGAGCAGT
>NZ_BCPP01000877.1:0-3033 GCF_016586125.1 Burkholderia sp. E168m23 | reverse complement strand
GCGAAAACCCGGTCTTCGCGCCAGTCCATCAAGCTGGATGACATCACGATCGTCGACCCGGCCGTCCTCAAGCGCGCGGTCGGCGCGATGGCGTTCGGCAACGCGATGGAATGGTTCGACTTCGGCGTCTACAGCTATATCGCCGTCACGCTCGGCAAGGTGTTCTTCCCGTCCAGCAGCCCGTCCGCGCAGTTGCTGGCCACCTTCGGCACGTTCGCGGCCGCGTTCCTCGTGCGCCCGCTCGGCGGCATGGTGTTCGGCCCGCTCGGCGATCGGATCGGCCGCCAGCGCGTGCTCGCCGCGACGATGATCATGATGGCCGTCGGCACCTTCGCGATCGGCCTGATCCCGAGCTATGCGTCGATCGGCATCATGGCCCCGATCCTGCTGCTCGTCGCGCGGCTCGTGCAGGGCTTCTCGACCGGCGGCGAGTACGGCGGCGCGGCCACCTTCATCGCCGAGTTCGCGACCGACAGGCGCCGCGGCTTCATGGGCAGCTTCCTCGAGTTCGGCACGCTGATCGGCTATACGCTCGGCGCGGCCACGGTCGCGCTGCTGACGGCCACGCTGTCGCAGGAAACGCTGCTGTCGTGGGGCTGGCGCGTGCCGTTCTTCATCGCCGGCCCGCTCGGCCTCGTCGGCCTCTACGTGCGGCTCAAGCTGGAGGAAACGCCGGCCTTCAAAAAGGAAGCCGAAGCGCGCGAAGCGGACGAACGCGCGCGGCCGAAGCAGCGCTTCGCGACGCTGCTCGTCGAACAGTGGAAGCCGCTGCTGCAATGCGTCGGTCTCGTGCTGATCTTCAACGTGACCGACTACATGGCGCTGTCGTACCTGCCGAGCTACCTGTCGGCGACGCTGCACGTGCGCGAATCGCACGGGCTCTTCATGGTGCTGCTCGTGATGGTGCTGATGATGCCGATGACGCTGTACGCCGGGCACCTGTCGGACAAGGTCGGCCGCAAGCCGGTGATGATGGCCGGCTGCGTGGGCCTGCTCGCGCTGTCGGTGCCGGCGCTGATGCTGATCCGCACCGGCGGCACGCTGCCGATCTTCGGCGGGATGCTGATCTACGGCGTCCTGCTGTCGACGTTCACGGGCGTGATGCCGTCGGCGCTGCCCGCGCTGTTCCCGACGCGGATTCGCTACGGCGCGCTCGCGATCGGCTTCAACGTGTCGGTGTCGCTGTTCGGCGGCACGACGCCGCTCGTCACCGCGTGGCTGGTCGATCGCACCGGCGACCTGATGATGCCCGCCTACTACCTGATGGGTGCGTCGTTCATCGGCATCGTGTCGGTGCTCGCGCTGCGCGAGACCGCGCGTCAGCCGCTGCCCGGCTCCGGGCCGTGCGTGGCGAGCCGCGCGGAAGCATTGAACCTCGTACGCGGCGGCGCCGACGAAGCGCGTGTGCGCGACCGGAAGTTCACGCCGGTCAGCGAGCGTGCGTGACGCAGGTCGATGCGACGCCGCGCGGGCGTCGCCGTTCGCGTGACCGTCAGTTCGACGGCAGTTGCTGCGCGTCGAACCAGTCGAGCAGCGTGCGCGTGACGAACGCGGGATTCTCCAGGTTCGAAATATGGCCGGCGTCGGGCACCAGCGCATGTGCGCAGCCGATCACGCTCGCCATCTTCACAGTTTCCGACGGCGGCCGCGCCATGTCGCCCGCGCCGCACATCAGCAGCGTGCGCGCGGCATCGAGTTCGCCGACGGTCGCGAGCGTGTCGGACCGGCCGAAGATCAGCCGGCCGAGCGGCGCGATCGATTGCCGCAGCCGGTCGGCGGGCAGGTTCGCGAGCGCTTCGCGAAACGCGGTCGGCACCGGGTCGTCGAGATCGACGTCCGGCCGGAAGAACAGCGGCACGATCGCGTCGAGCAGCGGCGGCGCGATGCGGCCCGCGGCCTCGATCGCATCGAGCATTCCGAAGTAGCGGGCACGCGTCGCATCGGGTTCCGCTTCGAGCGACGCGTCCATGATCACGAGCGAGCGCACGCGCCGCGGCTCGCGCAACGCGAGGCGTGCGCCCCACATGCCGCCCACGCTGAGTCCGACGATCGCGCACTGGTCGATCTCCAGCGCATCGAGCAGCGCGCTCGCCTGCGTGGCGAGATCGTCGAGCGTATGCGTGCCGTCCGGCAGCGCGCCCGATTCGCCATGCCCCCACAGGTCCGGCGCGATCACGCGATACCCGCGCGACAGCGCGTCGATCTGCGGCGCCCACATCGTCGCGTCCCACAGATAGCTGTGCCCGAGCAGCACCGGAAACCCGGCGCCGTGATCGAGGTAATGCAGGGTACTGCCTTGAATGCCGTGTACGGGCATGCTGTCTCCGGGATGTCAGGACTCGGCGGTGGCCCGGAGGCGCGCCGCGGTCGGCGGCGTTCTGCGACGAACGCGAAGCGGCGCATCATCGCACAGGTTGCAGGTGCCGCGCATGACGCCGCGCACGACGCATCCGCCGCGCCGCGCTATCCGACGCGATACATCGGCAGCACGTTGCTGCCGGCCGTGTCCTGCTCCGACGCGAGCGGCTGGCACGCTTGTTCGAGCAGCCAGTTGGTCAGCACCGCGATATCGAATTCGTTGCACGCATCGGGGTTCTGCACGAGCACGTAGCTGCCCGATGCAACGGTGCAATGCGGGAACAGCTCGACGAGCCGCCCCTGCTTCAGCAGCCCGTCGACCAGCGGCCGCCTGCCGATCGCGATGCCGTGCCCGTCGACGGCGGCCTGGACCAGTTGATCGTACTGGCTGAAGTGCAGCGCCCCGGCCGGCCGCAGCCGCGGCACGCCGAGCGCCTTCAGCAGATGGCTCCAGCCGTGCCACGGCCATTCGCCGCGCGGGTCGTCGAGATGCAGCAGCACGTGCTTGTCGAGGTCGGCCGGCTGCATCGACGCGGCGTCACCCGCCGCCGTCATCAGGCTCGGGCTGCACACCGCCACGACACGCTCGCGAAACAGCACGTCGGTATCGTCGGTCGACGTATACGGGCCGGCGTAGCGCACGGCCAGGTGCAAACGTTTGCGTTTAAGATCTTC
>NZ_BCPP01000876.1:0-3033 GCF_016586125.1 Burkholderia sp. E168m23 | reverse complement strand
TACGTATTGAAGCAGGCCGAGTTGGGCAAGGGTTTAGGCAGGGTAGGCCTAAGTACGGTGTGATTTGGTGCGCCTAGGCACGCGCAATTTAGGTGTTGTGCGCGTAGCCCGATCCTCGGGAGTGCTCTTGGCACGGACTCGTGCTGGTAGCAGTGGTGGAAGGCCATTTCTGCGCCGAAGCCAATTACAACGGGGCACGTTGCCGTGCTCGTTGGCGTCCATCCGGCGCTCGTTTCGTCGGCGCTGGGGGCGGTATCTCGACCTAAAGCACGTCAGGGCCAATCGACGGCCTTTTCCGGACTGGTCGGCACGGTCGGATCTGACGTCTCACACCCGTTTGCTGGCCCGATATGCTCACTCGTCTTCGATGAATTCCAAGAGTTGCTGGCGTACGAAAGCAGTGGTCCGTTCGATATCCATCGGCGTGAGTCGGTCCATGTAAGCAACCGTCAGCAGTGCGAGTGGGTGGATGTTTAACACTTCGGCAAGCTGCTCAATCTTGCCCAGCGTGGGCGACTTCAGTTCCCGTTCAATCGTGCTGATGTATGTGCGGCTGGAGATCAGTCCAAAATCTTCCTGCGTAACGTTAGCGATCTTGCGAAGTCGCTTAAGTGCGTTGCCGAAACTGGCCTCGGAGCGCATGCAAGTCCTCCTCTGAAGGACCAGATGAACTCATTTCGAACACTAAAGAACTACAATCTATAGTGTTCATTTGGTACTATTGGCGGCTTTTTGATTTCGAATGCGTAGGGTGAGATGCACCTGTCTGGGGTCGGTGACCATGGGTGCGACGTTCAGTGCAATGGGTGCTTTGGGAGTATGTTCGGCACCTACGGCGCGGCCGTAGGCCGACGGTGCGCGCAGGCCGAGTGGTTGTCTCAAGGAATATGGATGTTAGTGACAGATAAGAGTTGGGCCGAGTGCAATCCTGGTAAGCGGGCACTCATGCGGCCTTACGAGGCGTGGCGCTGCGTGGGGTGGACTAACGAGACGCTGAATTTTTTTGCGGTTGCATCGCGTGAGCAGCGCGAACGCGATCTGCTGCCCGATGGCTTGCTTATCAGCGGCCCGGAGGCACTGCTTGAGATGGCGTCGCAATGGGAGCCGGGGAGTTTCTCTGTCTATGTGCTCGATCGGGCTGTTGAGAAGGCGGAGATCCGTTTGTGTCAGGTCACCGGAATATGGCGTGAGCGCGAGGCAAAGGAGGGCGGTGAGGCTTGGCTTTGGTATTCGACCAGCCGTGGCGAGTTGAAGCCATGCTCACCGATACGAGTTCATCTCGGCTCTCGATCAGAGTTGGTGAGTGAACTGGCCTTTGACGATTCCCGCATCGTTGCGGAACCGGGGTGTTAAGGGCGATTGAGCGCAAGTCTTCGGCCGCTTTCCAAGCGCGCCGCATAGCCGTCTTTCTGCGATCAAGCCCTCTCGGGAACCGGTGGGCGATTGATTCCACGCTGACTTGCCCGCGTTTGAGGAACCGTTCATGAGCGTCGGTGCGGTGCCAGATGTCTCAGCATGGAGGCAGGACTGAAAAGGAGCAGAAGAGACATGGATTCGACGGGCCGATTCGTTCAGGAGCGACGCGTAACGGCGCAGAACTTACGGAAGCCGCGAGGCTGGTAGTCTTGCTGGCTCGTGCATCCGCCTGACAGTAGGGAGACTTAGGTACGTGACGGATACGTATTTTCATGGGCCTGTGTTCCGGCCAACCAGTTCGCGTAGTGGCTGGAACAACCGCTACTTCATCGACACCGAGTTCACGGATTTTGAGGCGCCTCAACTCATTAGTCTCGCCATCGTTGGGGAAAACGGATCCGAGTTCTATGGCGAGTGCACGGACTATGATGCAGCGCGCTGTAGCGACTTCGTTCGAGCCGTGGTACTGCCCCAGCTCGGCCGGCACAAGGGACGCGCGATGCCGTTTGATCAATTTCGTCAAGCGGTGCGGACATGGATCGACGGTGTCCCGACTACCTCCCAGCCGGTGCTGTGCTACGACTTCGACACGGATTTAAGCCTGCTGCGCTCCCTATTGGATGGCGCGTTGCCCGATGGTTGGGCGCTTGAGGACATTAAGGGGCGGATCGACGCTGGTCGGCGGGCGGCCTACTATGCGCGCCACGGCGGAGAGCACCACGCACTGCATGATGCTCGAGCAAACGCGCAAGCCTATAATGGTTAAGTGCGCCTCAATTGAAGTTTCAGCAGTGCCTGCCAGCTACGCCGCGTCCGGATTCGGATGTTTTGCGCGGTTATCGGGTCGCGCCGGACGCGTCTCGACGAGATGATCGGCGTGCCTGACGCTGGAAGGCGGCACTAAACTGGCGCGCGCGTTTTGCCTCTTCGCCGTGAAGATAGGTCGACGTGGTGGCCACCGATGCATGGCGAAGATTGTCCCGTACCACAACCAGCTCGACGCCGGTGTCGAGGGCATGGGTGGCGTGCGTATGGCGCAGCCAGTGCGGGCTCGCCCGCCGCAGCTTGCCGGCCAGCGCCGGATGGCGCGTGTTCACGCGCTCCGCGGTCTCCCGAAAAAACTCACCTAACACCTGCCGCAACCGCGCCGCACTGATGTGGGTGCCGCCAGGGCGTGCTGCACGATGGACCACATTGAGGTCGGCGACCAACGGGGTGGATGGCTGCCAACGGGGGCGTGTGACCGGCAGACCCCGTGCCTTCAGCGTGCGCCGAAGCGCGTCCCGCGCGAGCGGCGGCAGGGCCACGCGCCCCGATTTCGCCCCTTTTCCCGTTACCTGCAGCCATAGCGCACCGCGGGCGTCCGTCGCGATGTCGCCCAGCGTTGCGGCCACCAGTTCCTGCACGCGCAGGCCGGTCGCGTAACCGAAGTCGAGCACAAACCGCAGCCGCTCGGCAGCCGGGGCGCTCCAGTCGGTCCGCTCGAGCTGGTCGGCTGCAGTTCGCACGACCCGCCACTCCCGGTCAGTCAACGCCCGCCCGGTATCGAACGGCGCGCGCGTTGCGCCGCCGCGGACGGTCACCCCAGCAAACGGATTGAGCACGACATAGTGCTGG
>NZ_BCPP01000875.1:0-3039 GCF_016586125.1 Burkholderia sp. E168m23 | reverse complement strand
GACCGCGAGCAGCGCGATGACCGGATTGGTCGTCAGCGTCGCCAGGTCGGGCGACTGATCGCCGAATTCCGCGACCACTGCCTCGGTGTCGTCCGCGACCGCGACGGCCAGCCGCCTTCCGGAGAGCCGAAGTCTCGCGCTGGCGCCGCATTTGGCCATGTCGTAGTGACGCGGCCCGTCGAGTGTGCGCGTGCCGTAGATCGCCACGTGCGTATCGACGCCGCGCGCCGCGGCCGCTTCGAGCAGCGGCCCGAGATCGTCGATCTCTTCGTCCCAGACGCCCGCGAAGATTTCCGTTTTCGCGTGGTCGATCACGCGCGCGAAGGCGCTGACGATCGCCTCCCGCCCGCTCAGCGACCAGACCAGCCCCGGCTCTTGCCGCACCGGCAGCCGGTCGAGCGCGCCCGCCGCCAGCTCGAGATCCGCGTTGAAGCGCGTGCGCAATTCTTCGAGCAGCGAGCGGTGCGGCACGGCGGCATAGCGGACCGGTTCGGAGCGGTTGACGAGCACCGCGCCGCGCGCCTCCAGGCGGCCGAGGGTCTCGTAGACCTTCGATGGCGGCATGCCGGCGCGCCGGCCGACTTCTGCCCCCGTCAACGCGGCTTGGCCGACGAGCGCCGCGTACGCCTGCGCCTCGTATTGCGTGAAGCCAAGCCGGATCAGGGACGTGATCAGTTCCGCGTTTTCGTTCATGTGGATGGACTCGGATGGCCGTGATCAGCATCACGGCGGTGCTTGATTAACTACCGGAGTAGTATAGAATCGATCTCACTTACTACCGAAGTAGTAAGTGAGATTTCCAAACCTTGCCAAGGAGGATCATCAAGATGCGTCAACGGATCAGTACCGGCTCCCCGTGGGAGCCCAAGGTGGGCTATTCGCGTGCCGTGGTCGTCGACAACACGATCTACGTGTCGGGGACGGCCGGCAAAGGCGACGACGTGTATGCGCAGACGCGCGATGCGTTGGCGACGCTCGGCAAGGTCCTCGCGGACAGCGGATTCGCGCTGTCGGATGTCGTCCAGAGCCGGCTGGTGGTCGCCGACTTCGACCATTGGGAAGACGCGGCGCGTGCGCATGGCGAGATATACGGCGAGATCCGGCCGGCGTTCTCGCTGGTCCATGCGTTGCCGTTCGTCGATCCGGAGATTCGGGTCGAGGTCGAGGCGATCGCGGTCCGGACCGCCGCATGACGGCCACCGGCCCGCACGCATTCCTGTCCCGCACCGCGATCGCGATGCTTGCGCTCGCGGCGGGCGTCGCGATCGCCAACGGCTATGCGCTGCAGCCGTCGCTGTCGGCCATTGCCGGCGATTTCGGCGTGTCGGCCGCGCGGATGGCGACCCTCGCGTCCGTGACGATGCTCGGCTATCTGGCCGGCCTGGCGCTGCTGGTGCCGCTGGTCGACCGGGTCGGTCCACGCACGCTCGTTTCGGCGCAAATGGGCGTGCTCGCGGCGTTGCTCGCGTGCGCGTCGCTGTCGTCGACGCCGTTCGCGCTCGACGCCTGCTTCCTGCTGGTGGGGGCGGCCACGACGGTCGCGGCACAATGCAGCGCGGTCGTCGGCAAGCACGCGGAGCCGCAGCGGCGCGGCGGGGCAAGTGGGGGTGGTGTCCGCGGGCATTTCCGCCGGCATCCTGCTGAGCCGTTTCGTCGGCGGCGCGTTGTCGCAATGGTGCGGGTGGCGCGGTGCGCTGCTCGCATTGGCCGGTTGCGTGGCGCTGGCGGCCGTCGGCAGTGGCGTGCTGTTGCCCGGCGGTCGCCCCGAAGGGCGTTCCGGCCACGCAGCCACGATCGGCGCGATTCCGCGGCTATTGCGCGACAGCGCCGCACTGAGGCGCCGCACCTGCGCCGGCATGCTGTGGTTCTTCGCGTTCAATCTGGTCTGGGTGGGGCTGGCGATCCGTCTGGCTGCGCCGCCGTACGGCATGGGGGCGGCCGAGATCGGCGCATACAGTCTCGCCGGCGTGCTCGGCCTGGGCGTGACGCGTGTGGCTGGCAAGCTCACGGATCGCTTCGGCGATCGAGCGGTGATCGGCGGCGGACTCGCCGTGGCGGCGCTTGCCACGTTACTGCTTGGTGTTGCACTCGGTCATCCGGGCTGGCTGGGTGTCGGGCTGGCCGTGTTCGATGCCGGTTGTTTCGCCGCCCAGGTCGCGAACCAGGCCCGGGTCGTGGCGATTCAGCCGGCGCGGGCCGGTGCGTTGAACGCCGCGTACCTGACGCTGTACTACGCAGGCGGCGCAGGCGGCGCCGTGGCGGCGGGCGTGCTCGTCGAATGGATCGGGTGGGGCGCGATGATGCTCGTCGCGGCCGGTGCGGTGACGGCGGCCGGGTGGATCGGGGCATCCCGTGCGACGGTCAGTGCCGCGGGCGAACCGATGTCGGCCGGTTGAGCCGAGGAAATTGTCGTGTTCCCGTTCGCTGCGCTGGTGAATCGGATTTGCCGCGGCAAGACGCGGACGGCGAACGTGCGGGCGGTTGGTATTGGGCCGATCAGCCGCAGGACATCTGGGGCGTGACCGCGTTCATCCTGAAGTCGCTGGCCGGCCTCGCGCTCGATGCCGCGCGATGAGCGCGTGCGTCGCACGCCCGGTTCGGCGCACGTCAATGACGTCAATGCGACGACACGAACACCGCATCGTCGAACGCCTGCGGAATCGCGAAGCTCGCGCGCATGCGCTGCGTTTCCTTCGCCGGCGTCAAGCCGAACAGGCGCTTGAATTCCCGGCTGAACTGCGACGGGCTCGTATAGCCGACCGCGTAGCCGGCCGCTTCCGCCGTCAGGTCCTGACGCACCATCAACAGCCGCGCCTGATGCAGGCGCGTCGACTTCAGGTACTGCATCGGCGATACCTGCGTGATCGCCTTGAAGTGACTGTGAAAGCTCGGCACGCTCATGCCGGCTTCGTCGGCCAGTTGCGACACGTCGAGCGGGCGTGCGTAATCGGCGTGGATCATCCGCAACGATCGGCCGATCCGGCCGAATTGCCCGCGCATCGCCAGTGCGCTGCGCATCGCGTTGCCTTGCGCGCCGGT
>NZ_BCPP01000874.1:0-3039 GCF_016586125.1 Burkholderia sp. E168m23 | reverse complement strand
GTGAACGCGAGCAGCGTGCAGTGCATCCCGTCGCGGAAAAACGCATCGAGCATCGGCGTGCCGCGCACGGCCTGCAGGCTGTAGAGGCCCGTGTAGCAGAGCAGCAGCTGCACGTAGAGCGGCGTGCCGCGGAACACGTACGTGTACAGCCATACGGCGCCCGACAGCCACTTCCGCTTCGACACGCGCGCGACGGCGAGCGGCACCGACAGGCAGAAGCCGAGGCCGATCGACACGACCAGCAGCCACAGCGTGATCGCGACACCGGTGATGCGATAGCCGTCGGTGTACAGATAGTTGCGCCAGTATTCTTGGATGAGTTCGATCATAGGTCAGCCTTGCGGACACCGGTCGAGTAGCGCTTTTCGAGCCACATCAGCACGAAGTTCGAGATCGTCGTGATGGCGAGGTAGACCGCTCCCGCGATCAGCGTGAAGAAGAAGAACCGCAGCGTGCCCTTGCCGGCGTCCTGCGACGCCTTCACGACGTCGGCCAGGCCGATGATCGACACGAGCGCGGTCGACTTCACGAGCACCTGCCAGTTGTTGCCGATGCCCGGCAGCGCGAAGCGCATCATCTGCGGGAACATGATCCGCGTGAACACCTGCCAGTTCGTCATCCCGTAGGCGCTGCCGGCCTCGAGCTGGCCGCGCGGCACCGACAGGAACGCGCCGCGGAACGTCTCGGTGAAGTACGCGCCGTAGATGAAGCCGAGCACGAGCACGCCGGCGAGGAACGGGTCGATGTCGATCTGGTCCCAGCCGAGCGCGTCGGTCGCCATGTTCAGCCAGATCTGCAGGCTGTAGAACAGCAGCAGCATCAGCACGAGATCGGGTACGCCGCGGATCAGCGTCGTGTAGACGGTGCCGACGCCGTTCGTCACGCGGTTGCGCGACAGCTTCGCGCCGGCGCCGAGCAGCCCCAGCAGGAACGACAGCGCAAGCGAAAGCACCGCCAGTTTGACGGTTTGCCAGGTGCCGGCGAGGATCAGCGGGCCGTAGCCTTGTAGAAACATATGTGGTCCCTGGTGTGGTCCCTGACGGTGCACGTCGTGCGCCGCGAAAGACGCGCCCGCCAAGCTGCGCGGAACGCCCCGTGCGTATCATGACCGTCCGCCCCGGCAACGGTGCCGGGCGAGCCCGTCGCGCGAACGGCGGGCAAGGGGGCGGGCGGCGCGTGGTTGACTGCCTGTACTGCCCGGACGCGGGGCCGCCCCCGCATCCGCTGCTGCTTGTCGACGTTCAGCGGGCCGGCGCCGAGTAGACGCTGAACGAGAAGTACTTGTGCGACAGCCGGTCGTACGTACCGTCCTTGTGCATGTCGGCCAGCGCCTGGTTGATTCTCAGCTTCAGGTCGGTATCTTCCTTGCGCAGGCCGATCGCGGTGCCGTCGCCGATCGTCTTCGGATCCTTCACTTCCGGCCCGGCGAACGCGAAGCCCTTGCCGCGCGGCGTGCGCAGGAAGCCGTAGTCGGCCTGCAGTTCATCCTGCAGCGTCGCGTCGAGGCGGCCCGTGCCGAGATCGGCATAGACCTGGTCCTGGTTCTGGTAAGGAACGATCGTCACGCCCTGCGGTTCCCAGTACGCCTTCGCGTAGGTTTCCTGCGTGGAGCCCTGCTCGACGCCGACGCGCTTGCCCTTGAGCGACGCGACCGTCGGCAGCAGCGGCGAGCCGGTTTTCGCGATCATCCGCGCGGGTGCGTCGTACACCTTGTCGGAGAAGTCGATCTGCTCGCGACGCTTGTCCGTCACGGTCAGCGACGACACGATGACGTCGTACTTCTTCGCCTTCAGCGCCGGGATGATCCCGTCGAGATCCTGCGCCACCCACACGCACTTCACGTTGATCCGCTTGCAGATTTCCTTGGTGAGATCGACGTCGAAACCGACGATCTCGCCGCTCGGCGCGGTCGACTCGAACGGCGGGTAGCTGGCATCGACGCCGATCCGCACGGTCTTCCACTCCTTCGCGAAGGCGCTGCCCGCCACGAGGGCGAGGGCGGCGCACAGGGCGGCCTTCTTCATTTCCATCCTTCTGTTGCTGACTTTCCGGGGGCGCTCGCGGCCGGTCGAACCGGGCGCCGCGGCGTATTCTAGACGGCCAAAAATCGCCGATCGGCGCTCTGGCGTTGGCGACCGCCGGAAGGGCGAACGCCAAAAGGGCGGTATTTTACCCGAACGCGATACCCGGAAAACGGCAATCCGGCGCGGTCGACCGATTCCTCGATTCGGCTGTTGCGGCAATCGAGGTATTCGCAACGAATATTTCGGCAATTGGTTGTGCGGGTGCAACGATGCGGTGCGCGGGCGGCGGATTGTGGCGCTGCCGGCCTCCCCTTACAGTGGAGGTAAACCCGAACAGAACATCCGCGCCCCGAGCGTCCGCCCCAATGTTCCAGATCCTGCGCGCCGAAGACCGCTGCCGCACGCACCACGGCTGGCTCGAATCGAGTCACAGCTTTTCGTCCGTCTGCCGCGACGGGCATGCGCCGGTGCGTCCGCCCGTCGGCGCGCTGTGCGTGCTGAGCGAGGACCGGATCGCGCCGACGCGCGGTTTCGGGATGCAGCCGCGCCGCGACGTCGAAATCCTCACCTACGTGCTGGATGGCGAGCTCGCGCACCGCGACAGCCTTGGCTGCGGCGCGATCGTCCGGACTGGCGGCATTCAGCGGATGAGCGCCGGCACGGGGCTCGTGCACAGCGAAACCAACGCGTCGCGCGACCGGCCGCTGCATCTGCTGCAGATCTGGCTGCAGCCGGCCGAACGGGGCGGGCGGCCCGGCTACGAGGAACGGCGTTTCGCCGATGACGAGAAGCGCGGCCGGCTGAGGCTCGTCGCGGCGCCCGACGGCGGCGACGGCGCGCTGTCGGTGCGGGCCGACGCCCGCATCTTCGCGGGGCTGATCGACGGCGACGAGACGGCGGCGTTCGACGTGCCGGCCGGACGCAGCATCTACGTGCACGTCGTGCGCGGCGAGGTCGAGGTCAACGGCCGCGCGCTGGCGGCCGGCGACGGCGCGCGGATCGGCGGCGTGGATGC
>NZ_BCPP01000873.1:0-3044 GCF_016586125.1 Burkholderia sp. E168m23 | reverse complement strand
ATAGAAGTACAGCACGAGCTTCTTGCCCTTCAGGTCGGACAGCGAAACGTCGCCGCCCGTGGCCGGTGCGGTGAAATCGGGAACTTGACGGTCAACTTCGACAGACACGTGTTTCTCCTGTTGTTATGGAAGGGCGCCGCCGCGGCGGCGCGGTTCGGCGGGGCGTCGCGGCAGCGCGCCGCAAGGGCGGAGCGGCGACGCCGGCTCGCGCGCGAACTCAGTCGGGCTGGACGATCAGTTCGCCGGAGCGGCCGGGGATTTCGCCCCACGTGACAGGGTACGATGGCAGCGAGTCGCGGTCCAGCGTCGCGTGGTAGTCGCCCATCGTCGCGAACGTGTGGCCTTGCGCGCGCCAGCCGGCGAGCAGTTGCTCGAACACGGGCGCGAGCTTCTGGCCTTCCAGCTCCGCATGCAGCGTGAACACCTGGTCGTGCGGATTGGTTGCGGTGAACGCGAGGATGTGCGCGGCGACGTTGTGCGTGTCGACGCCGTCGATGCCGAGTACTTCGTCGAGCGTCGGCAGCGTGGTCGGCATTTGCACATGCGACAGCGTGCGGCCGCCGACGACGGGCAGGTACGGCGAGTGGCCGCGGCCGTCGGATGCGTAGCGCATCCCCCACGCGTCGATCTGCTCGAACGCGGCATCGTTCATCTGCCAGCCGGCCGCGCCGTGCGTGACGGGCGGCGCGCCGAAGATCTCGATGAAGCGCGCGTGACTCTTCTGCATTTCACGCGCGGTCCAGTCGCGGTCGCGTACGCGCACGTTGTCTTGCCAATACACGTGATCCCACGTGTGGATCCCGCATTCGAAGCCGGCCTCGTGAATCGCGCGCATGTCGGCGATCGCGCGGCGGCCGATGTCGGGACCGGGCAGCAGCACGCCGTACATCAGCTGCTTCACGCCGTAGTGTTCGACCACCGACGTGCGCGACACCTTCTTCAGGAAGCCCGGGCGGAACACGCGCCGCAGTGCCCAGCCGGTGTGATCCGGGCCGAGGCTGAAGAGGAAGGTCGCGCGCGCATTGAAGCGATCGAAGATGCGCGCGAGGTTCGGCACGCCTTCGCGCGTGCCGCGCAGCGTGTCGACGTCGATCTTGAGGACGATACGAGCCAAGCGAACGTCCCGGTCAGCCTTGCTGTTCGACGAGCGCGCGCGCGTCGGCGACGTGGCCGCGATACGCTTCGAAGATGTTGCGCAGCGCGTCGTCGAACGTCGCCTGCGGCGCCCAGCCGAGCTCCTGCATCGTATTGTCGATCTTCGGCACGCGGTTCTGCACGTCCTGGTAGCCGTTGCCGTAGTAGGCGCCGGACGTCGTTTCGACGAGCTTCACCTGCTTGGCCGAATCGGCGTACTCGGGGAATTCTGCGGCCAGTTCGAGCATCTTGTGCGCAAGCTCGCGAACCGAGAAGTTGTTCTTCGGATTCCCGATGTTGTAGATCTTGCCCGACGCGACGCCGCCCTTGTTCTCGATGATCTTCATCAGCGCGCTGATGCCGTCGCCGATATCGGTGAACGCGCGCTTCTGCGAACCGCCGTCGACGAGGCTGATGTTCTCGCCGCGCACGATGTGGCCGAGGAACTGCGTGACCACGCGCGAGCTGCCTTCCTTCGGCGTGTAGATCGAGTCGAGGCCCGGGCCGATCCAGTTGAACGGACGGAACAGCGTGAAGTTCAGGCCTTCCATCCCGTAACCCCAGATCACGCGGTCCATCAGCTGCTTCGAGCACGCGTAGATCCAGCGCGGCTTGTTGATCGGGCCGTAGGTGAGCGCCGACGCGTCCGGGTCGAACTGCTCGTCCGAGCACATGCCGTAGACCTCGGAGGTCGACGGGAACACCAGGTGCTTGCCGTACTTGACGGCCGAGCGCACGATCGGCAGGTTTGCCTCGAAGTCGAGCTCGAACACGCGCAGCGGCTGCTGGACGTAGGTGGCCGGCGTAGCGATCGCGACGAGCGGCAGGATCACGTCGCACTTCTTCACGTGATACTCGACCCACTCCTTGTTGATCGTGATGTCGCCTTCGAAGAAATGCATCCGCTCGTGGTTGACGAGGTCGCCCAGCCGGTCGGTCTGCATGTCCATGCCGAACACTTCCCAATCGGTGGTTTCAAGAATGCGTTTCGACAGGTGATGGCCGATGAAGCCGTTCACACCCAGGATCAGGACTTTTTTTGCTTTCATGAATGACGGGAAGAATGAATGAACTGCGCGAATTCCGCGGGCGTCACGACGGTTTCGCTGCCGTCGCGCTGCTGCCGGAGTTCGAGAATGGATAGGGCGCGGCTGTCGCCGCAGACGCCGAATAGCGCATTATCGCTTACGTGCAGGCCGGGCGGCAAATCCGCCGCGGCGGCCGCTGCCGCGCTGCCGGGCGCCGCGAGGCGCGCCCGCGCGATCACGAAGCGCGCGCCGTCGACGTCCGTGAATGCGCCCGGATACGGGGGCGCGACCGCGCGCACCAGGTTGTAGACCTGCGCGGCCGGCTTCGACCAGTCGACGCGGCCGTCCTCGGGCTTGCGCCCGCCGTAGTAGCTGCCGGTCGCGAGATCGTTCGGCAGGTGCGGCGCCTCGCCCGCGAGCAGCGCGGGCAGCACGCGCCACAGCGTCTGCTCGGCAGCCACCGTGACTTTGTCGAACACCTGCGCAGCCGTGTCGTCCGGCAGGATCGGCACCGCGGTCTGGGCGATGATCGCGCCCGCGTCGGGCTTGGCGGCCATCTCGTGCAGCGTCGCGCCGGTCTCGGTCTCGCCGTTCAGCACGGCCCAGTTGGTCGGTACCCGACCCCGGTATTTCGGCAGCAGCGAACCGTGCATGTTGTACGCGCCGCGCGGCGCGATCGCGAGCAGGTCCACCGGCAGCATGTGGCGGTAGTAGAACGAGAAGATGAAATCGGGCTGCGCGTCGGACACCGCGCGGCGCAGCGCCGGATCGGCGGGATCGGCCGGCGTGAGCACCGAAATGCCGTGCTCGGCCGCGACGGATGCGACGCTGCCGAACCAGATGTTCTCGTTCGGATTGTCCTCGTGCGTGACGACCAGCGCG
>NZ_BCPP01000872.1:0-3047 GCF_016586125.1 Burkholderia sp. E168m23 | reverse complement strand
GCCTGCTTTGCGTGCGCGGCCGTGTCGGTGGGGCTGATCGGCTCGGTCGCGCATGCGCTGCCGTGGCTGCTGGTCGTCGTGTTCGCGGGCGGGTTCTGCGTGGTCGGCGGGCAGCCGGCCGTGAACGCGCTCGCGGGCCAGTATTACCCGACGTCGCTGCGCTCGACGGGCATCGGCTGGAGCCTCGGCATCGGCCGGATCGGCTCGGTGCTCGGGCCGCTCGTCGGCGGACAACTGATTGCGCTCAACTGGTCCAACGGCGCGCTGTTCCACGCGGCCGCGGTGCCCGTGCTGTGCTCGGCGCTGTTCGTGCTCGGCCTTGCGGGCGTCACGCGGCGCAGCGCTGCGCAGGCGCCGAACGCCGCCCTGAATTGATGGAGAAAGGAAAACGATGACGCTTGACCTGTCGAAACCGGCAACCGCCGGCTACCTGAGCGGCTTCGCGAACGAATTCGCGACCGAGGCGCTGCCCGGTGCGCTGCCGCACGGCCGCAACTCGCCGCAGCGCGCGCCGTACGGGCTGTACGCGGAGCAGCTGTCGGGCACGGCGTTCACCGCGCCGCGCGGCCACAACCGCCGCTCGTGGCTGTACCGGATTCGCCCGGCCGCCGTGCACCGGCCGTTCGAGCCGTATGCGGGCGCGCAGCGGCTCGTGTCGGAATTCGGCGATTCGGCCGACGTGCCGCCGACGCCGCCGAACCAGCTGCGCTGGGACCCGCTGCCGATGCCGGTCGAGCCGACCGATTTCGTCGACGGCCTTGTGACGATGGCCGGCAACGGGTCGGCCGCCGCGATGAACGGCTGCGCGATTCATCTGTATGCGGCGAACCGCTCGATGCAGGACCGCTTTTTCTACAGCGCGGACGGCGAGCTGCTGATCGTGCCGCAGCAGGGGCGGCTGTTTATCGCGACGGAATTCGGCCGGCTCGATGTCGAGCCGTTCGAGATCGCGGTGATCCCGCGCGGCGTGCGTTTCACCGTCGCGCTGCCGGACGGCGACGCGCGCGGCTATATCTGCGAGAACTTCGGTGCGCTGCTGCGCCTGCCGGATCTCGGCCCGATAGGCTCGAACGGGCTCGCGAACCCGCGCGATTTCCTGACGCCGCAGGCCGCGTACGAGGATCGCGAAGGCGCGTTCGAGCTGATCGCGAAGCTGAACGGCCGGCTCTGGCGCGCGGACATCGGCCATTCGCCGCTCGACGTCGTCGCGTGGCACGGCAACTACGCACCGTATAAGTACGATCTGCGGCTGTTCAACACGATCGGCTCGATCAGCTTCGACCATCCCGATCCGTCGATTTTCCTCGTGCTGCAGGCGCAGAGCGACACGCCGGGCGTCGACACGATCGACTTCGTGATCTTCCCGCCGCGCTGGCTCGCGGCCGAGGATACGTTCCGCCCGCCGTGGTTCCACCGCAACGTCGCGAGCGAGTTCATGGGGCTCGTGCACGGCGCGTACGACGCGAAGGCCGAAGGCTTCGTGCCGGGCGGCGCGAGCCTGCACAACTGCATGTCGGGCCACGGGCCCGATGCGGACACGTTCGAGAAGGCGTCCGCGAGCGACACGACGAAGCCGCACAAGGTCGACGCGACGATGGCGTTCATGTTCGAAACCCGCACGCTGATCCGGCCGACGCGCTACGCGCTCGACACCGCGCAGCTGCAGGCCGACTACTTCGAATGCTGGCAAGGCATCAAGAAACACTTCAATCCGGAGCAAAAGTGAGCGATATCCAAGACTGGCGCGCGACGCTCGATCCGGCTCGCAAGAGCTGGATCGACACGGCGAACGATCCCGCGTGCGATTTCCCGATCCAGAACCTGCCGTTCGGGATCTTCAGCGATGCGAAGCAGGGCGTGCGCCGTGCCGGCGTCGCACTGGGCGACCAGATCGTCGATCTCGCCGCGCTCGCGCGTGCGCGCCTCGTGACGCTGCCGGCCGGCGCCGACGTGTTCGCCGCACCGACGCTCAACGCGTTCGTCGCGCTCGGTCGCGACGCGTGGCGCAGTGTGCGCGTGCAGCTGTCGGCGCTGTTCTCGCGCGATAACGCGACGCTGCGTGACGACGCGGCGCTGCGCGCGCAGGTGCTCGTCGCGCAGCGCGACGCGATGCTGCATCTGCCGGTCGAGATTCCCGGCTACACCGATTTCTATTCGTCGAAGGAGCACGCGACCAACGTCGGCTCGATGTTCCGTGATCCGAAGAATGCACTGCTGCCGAACTGGTCGGAGATGCCGATCGGCTACAACGGCCGCGCGTCGTCAGTGGTCGTGAGCGGCACGCCGGTGCGGCGCCCGAACGGGCAACTGAAGCTGCCTGACCAGGAACGTCCGGTGTTCGGCGCGTGCCGCAAGCTCGACATCGAACTGGAGACGGGCTTCATCGTCGGCAAGGGCAACGCGCTCGGTGAGCCGATCGCGTGCGAGGACGCGGAAGCGCATATCTTCGGGATGGTGCTGCTGAACGACTGGAGCGCGCGCGACATCCAGCAGTGGGAATACGTGCCGCTCGGGCCGTTCAACTCGAAGGGTTTCGCGACGACGATCTCGCCGTGGATCGTCACGCTCGACGCGCTCGAACCGTTCCGCGTCGCGCAGCCGGAGCAGTCGCCGCAGCCGCTCGCGTATCTGCGACATGCGGGCAAGCATGCGTTCGATATCGCGCTGGAAGTGACGCTGCGCGCCGAGGGTGCGGTCGAGGCCACGTCGATCTGCCGCACCAACTTCAAGCACATGTACTGGACGATGGCGCAGCAGCTCGCGCATCACACGGTGGCCGGCTGCAACACGCGCGTGGGCGACCTGATGGGTTCGGGCACGATCAGCGGGCCGACCAAGGATTCGTTCGGCAGCCTGCTCGAACTGACGTGGAACGGCAAGGAGCCGGTCGCGCTGAACGGCGGCGGCAGCCGCACGTTCATCGAGGACGGCGACGAGCTGACGCTCGCGGGCTGGTGCCAGGGCGAGGGGTATCGCGTCGGCTTCGGTACGTGTGCGGGCAAGATTTTGCCGGCGCGCAGCGTGTGACGGATCGCAGCGCGAAATGT
>NZ_BCPP01000871.1:0-3049 GCF_016586125.1 Burkholderia sp. E168m23 | reverse complement strand
ACGCGGCCGGCCACCGCCCTACAACGCGCGACCGGCGCAGATCGACCCATCTCCGCCATAGGCAGCGTCAGTATCACAGTCTGCAGTTCGCTCCCCAAACAGCCACCCAACTCTCACGGACGCGTTTTCTCGAAGTCGGAAACAGCAATGAATGGGGCTGCGGCACGCCCTAATGGAGCCCTTGTCCTAGCGCAAGAGCTCAACAATCACGACATCAGTGTCGTCTCGCGCCCTCAATACGAGCCGCGCTTCATCTCGAACGGCAATGCCATCGCGTCGCGTCAGCCTGATCGGCCCTATGTCCAGTCGCCCATGATCCGCAACCAAATAAGCCGAACCGGGCATCGGCAAAACGTGCTGCATTGCCGCGCCTTCGCGCAGCGTCGCGATACGCACCCGCGCGTCGGCATGGAGGGGCAAAGCACCCGTGCGGACATCCTCCGGATCGCCGCTCGCCAGTGTGACGAATCGGCCCTCTCGACATCCTGGCGAACAGACCCGCGTCGAGCAGCGCGGCGTACCGGCCGGTGTGCGCGGACGGAGCCAGATCTGAAACTGCCGCGCGGGTATGTTTTCCTCGTTGCGCTCGGCATGATGGATCGCCGTGCCGGCACTCATCACGTGGACGCAGTTGGCAACCAGGCGCGCGCGATTGCCCGCATCGTCTTCGTGGGTGATGGCCCCCGAACGTACCCACGTGACGATCTCGACGTCGCGGTGAACACGAAGCCCGAGGCCCGCGTGCTGCGCGAATTCGATGTCGTTCCACATATGGAGCGGACCGAGCGGCGCATGGTCGGCGTGCCCGACGTCGCCCGCGCGGAAATGTTGGCGGACATCAACGCCGTCGCGCCGGATTGCGTCAAGCGAAGGAAAAGGCCGATGTTCAATCATGACGATGCTCGATTCGAGTGCGCCGGGCGTGGATCGCGATCGTCGAAGACCGCGTCCACCACACCCCGCGTGCTCAACCTGGCTCAGATCTGTTGCTGGCCGCCGTCGACGAACAATTCGATACCGTTCACGAAGCTCGCGTCGTCCGAGGCCAGGAACAGCGCCGCGCCGGCGATCTCTTCCGGTTCACCGAGGCGCCCCATCGGAATCAGGGAAGCCAGGTAATCGGCAAGCCCTTGCCGTTGCGTGGCGTCGTCACCGGCGAGGTCGAGCAGGCCCGGCGTGCGAGTCGCGCCCGGGCTGATCGTGTTCACGCGGACGCGGCGCTCCTTGAGGTCGAGAATCCAGCTGCGTGCAAAGGCACGCACCGCCGCTTTCGAAGCCGAATACACGCTGAACGCCGCGGTGCCTGCGCTACCTGCCGTCGAGCCGGTGAGAATCACCGATGCGCCCTCGGCAAGCAGCGGCAGCGCTTTTTGCACCGTGAACAGCACGCCCTTCACGTTGCGGTCGAAGGTGTCGTCGTAGTGCGCTTCGGTGATGTTGCCAAGCGGCAGCATCGAGCCGCCGCCGGCGTTCACGAACAGGACGTCGAGGCGCCCCTGTTCTTCCTTGATTTGCGCATACAGCGCGTCGAGTTCATCGAGCTGGGTGGAATCCGAACGGACGCCGGTCGCGTTGCCGCCGGCTTCGCGAATGCCTTTCACGGCGGCATCGAGTTCTACCTGTCGGCGGCCCGTGAGATAGACGTGCGCGCCTTCCGCCGCGAAACGTTGCGCGGTGGCGAGACCGATGCCGCTGGTTGCGCCGGTGACGAGTGCGATCTTGTTGTCGAGTTTGCGTGCCATGGTATTGCTCCTTTCGATGGTCGGTGGATGTTTGCGTCGCAGCGGCTTGCTGCGATGTGAGGAGAATATCGACGGCCTTATCTTTTCGAAATAGAATTGATCGCAATTTAACGTTGCATAAATGAAAAGATAAGGACATGGCTCAACTACCCGATTTCGAGGGGCTCGCGATGTTCGCGAAGGTGGCCGAGCACGGATCATTTGCAGCCGCAGCGCGCGCGACCGGCGTGTCGGTCGCCACGGTCTCGCGCGGCGTGGCCCGCCTGGAGGACCGGCTGGGTGCGCGGCTTTTCAATCGCACGTCGCGCCAGCTCTCGCTCACCGAGTTCGGCCGGACGATCAGCGAGAAAGCCGGCGAGATCTATCACCAGGCCGAGGAAGCGGAAAGCTCGGCGCGCGAAATGTCGGTGCAGCCACGCGGGCTGGTGCGGCTGGCCGTGCCGATGTCATATGGGCTGCGTTGGGTTGCGCCGCTGCTACCCGGCTTCTTTCGCGCGTATCCGGAGGTGTCAATCGACCTGCATCTATCGGATGCGTCGGTCGATCTGGTCGCCGATGGGTTCGACGCCGCCCTGCGTATCGCCGCGCTTCCGGATTCATCCCTGGTCGCGCGGCGGCTGTGCGCGGTGACGCAATTCGTGGTGGCGTCGCCAGAATATCTGAGACGTGAAGGACGACCCACGCATCCGCGCGAGCTGGTGGATCGCCCCTGTCTCTCATATGCGTACCGTGCGCGTAGCGCTGTATGGCGCTTCACGAACGACGCAGGCGAGGAGGAGCCGGTGATGCCGACGGGCCCGCTGCGCGTGACGAACTCCGATGCGCTGTTGCCCACGCTGCTCGATGGCCTTGCAATCGCCGAGCTGCCTGAATTCATCGCGGGCGAGTATTTGGCCGATGGCCGTCTTGAAGCGATCCTCACCGACTGGTCGCTGACGAAGGGTGGTCTTTACTTCGTTACGCCGTCGGCGCGCGCGCGGCCCGCGAAAGTCGCGGCGCTGTCGGATTACTTTGCCGAGCACCTTTCCGAGCCAACATGGCGGTGGCCGAAATGATCCATCGGCGCAGTTGATCAGCCGGCGTCCATCGTTGCATTCATGCAATGATGGATTTCAAACGATTCTATTTCGCAAATATTGTCCGATCCGTATTCTCCTTTCCACCGGCTGCACGACATCACGTCGCAAGCCACTGGACCAAGCAAAAGGAGAATCACGATGAATACGCAAGCCACACCGAACACGCCCGATACCGCGACGGTTACCTTCCTCGATGCGCTGAACAGTGCCACCGGCCCAGCAATCGAG
>NZ_BCPP01000870.1:0-3056 GCF_016586125.1 Burkholderia sp. E168m23 | reverse complement strand
TGACGGGCTTGATACTGCCATTCCTCAGAATTCGTTCGGAGAAAACCATGGAAATCACACTGCAGGCGATGTCGATTTTCACGTACATCGTGCGTGTGGGAAGCTTCACGGCAGCGGCAAAACTGCTTGGCATCAGCGCCGGAACGGCCAGTCGCCTGGTACGCAATCTCGAGAATCATCTCGGCGTGACCTTGTTGCAGCGCTCCACGCGATGCGTGCGCTTGACTACCGAGGGCGCGCAGTATTTTGAGCACTGCGAGCGGGTGCTGGGCGAGATCGAAGAAGTGAAGGCTCATCTCGCCGGCGCGCGGGATGTGGCGCGTGGCCGCTTGTCGGTGGACATCGATCAGGAGATCGCTCATACGGTGTTGCCGCTGATCCCGGAATTTCGCCTGACATTTCCGGAAGTGGAACTTCGCCTAGAAATCGGTGGCGATCCAGGCGGCCTGGTCGAGCACGGAATCGATTGTGCGATCGCGGTAGGGCCGCTGCCGGATTCGTCGCTCCGCGGGCGACGCATTGGCGACTTCAACGCAGTGACGGTCGCGAGCCCGGCCTATCTGTCCCGACGCGGCGTTCCGCATGAGCTTGGCGATTTGGATCGCCACGACATCATTCATTATTCCCCCCGCCGTTTCGGCCCCGTGCGTGACTTCAGATATTGCGTGGACGGAGGCGAGGTGAGCTTGAAATTTCCCGAGCGGATCTCTGTTAGTGATGCGCGTTCGGCAGTTCAGTACGCTGTTGAAGGTATCGGAATCGCACAGGTGTGCGGCCGAATGGTAGTGAACGAAATAGCCAATGGACGTTTGGTGAGCCTCTTAGCCGAAAATCGTCCGACATCGCTGCAGATCTTTGCCCTTTATGTGGACCAGCGCTACATTCCGAGGTCGATTCGTGCTTTCATCGACTGGCTCGAGATTCAGCTGCGTTGGAGGAATGCGAATGTGATTGCTCCATCAATGATGGAGATTGGAAAATCGCGCGCATTGCCGTCGTGTTGGGGCACGGACGCTTCGCGCGGCAACACGCAGTTTGCAGCGGAGTCTGAAGGGGCACAGCACCTCGTTTTCGGACGTGCGAAATCCGACGTGCACGTTGAACTGGATCTGACCGCTCTCCATGCGATGCTTGAAATCTGACCGGGTGACGTGTTCTTGTCGGACGGTACTGCGCTTCTGCTTTCATGGAAAGCGTGAAAGACGGAAGTCGATGTGTTGTGCCTTATCGGCGGCTGAGCCCGTTGCGAAGTCAACGTATCTGCAATAGTCAATGTCATGTGTTAACGGGCCACGACGACTGCTTGCATTGCCGTCATCTATCCGGAATACGGGCGCGAAAGGTGCTCGAGCATGATGATGACGCCCGACAATTCGTGTGTCTAGGCAGTGCCGGACCGATTGCATGGGGCGCCGTCTCAGGTGATGGTGGCATGACCGTTGCCGCACCCGTCATCGGCGCTGTTTTATGCGGTCAAGCTGGCAAGAAACTTGTGAAGCTGCGAGACGACCGCTGCTCCGTCGCCGACAGCGGCCGCCACGCGCTTGGTGGAATCATGCCGCACGTCTCCGGCACAAAATACGCCACGGACACTGGTTTCATGCTCTCCAGCCTGTGCGGAAACGTCGGATCCCGTTAGCACAAAGCCGGATGTGTCGACGGTGACCCCACATCCGTCAAGCCACGAGGTGTTAGGTATCGCCCCGATAAACAGGAAGACGTGCTCCGCTTTCTTCGATGTGCGCTTTCCGTCGGAGCCGGCAATCTCGATTTCCTCCAGCTCATCCTCACCGCGAAACGACGCAATCTGCGTATTGAAGTGAATGTCGATGTTGTCCATCGATTCGATGCGATCGATGAGATAGCGCGACATGCTGTCGGATAGATTCGGTCCCCGAACAAGCATGCTGACATGTTTCGCATGCGATGCCAGATAGACGGCGGCCTGTCCGGCCGAGTTTCCGGCGCCGACAAGCACGACATTTTTCCCCGCGCATAGTTTGGCTTCTACCGGAGAGGCCCAGTAATACACGCCTCGCCCCTGAAAACGTTCGATCCCTTCGATCGCAGGCTTGCGGTAAGCCGCGCCTGTAGCTATGACGACCGAATGGGCCCGCACCGTGCCGTTATTACCGAGCCGGAGGCGAAATGGAGACGTGTCACATTCCAGGGCTTCGACATCCACCGGGATCGCGACGCGCGCACCGAATTTCTGAGCCTGGATATATGCGCGTGCGGTCAGTGCATACCCTGATATACCAGCCGGGAAACCGAAGAAATTCTCGATGCGCGCGCTCGCGCCTGCCTGTCCTCCTGGTGCGTGGTTATCCAAAATGACGGCAGCTAGGCCTTCCGATGCTGCATACACCGCAGTGGCCAGGCCGGCAGGGCCCGAGCCGACGATCGCGACATCGAACACTTCGGCTTCATCAAAATCGGGAATGAGGTCGAGCGCTGTCGCCAGTTCGGTTTCGGTTGGCGCGCAGAGAACCTTTCCGTCCGGGCAGATAACGAGCGGATAGTCTGCGGAATCGGTGGGGTATTGATTGACGTAGCGCGCAATCTCCAGATCCGAACTATCGACGACGGTGTAGGGAATGCTGTTCCGTGTGAGAAAGTTCTGAAGTGCATTGAGAATCGGCGAATTTGATTCCGTGACGACGATGATGCCGCTGCCGCCTTCGACGAGTCCAGCTCGCCGCAGGATCAAGGCTCTCATGATGCGCTCGCCGAGTTCTGCTTCTGCGATCATCAGTGCCCGCAGCCTGGCCGGTGTAACTTGAAGTGCGCGGACGTTGCCTGCGGCATCGCCGTCAACTAGGCATCTCGCTCCTGATATCTGGCCAACCTCGGCGACGAAATGATGATCCCCCAGCTCTTTGACAATAATCTGTCGGTTCAGTGCATCCCGGCGAGTGACGCGAATCGAGCCCGAAAGGATGACGAACATACCGAAGCCCGGCTCGCCCACACGGAAGATCTGATCGCCGTCGTTCCACTCGCGGATTTCACCGAATCGCGTGATTCGGTGTATTTCCGCTTCGGTGAGTAATGGG
>NZ_BCPP01000869.1:0-3062 GCF_016586125.1 Burkholderia sp. E168m23 | reverse complement strand
GATTCACCGGAGCTATCTGCGCTCGGCGGCCGAGCACGGCGTGTATGTGCGGCTCGGCGGCCCGACGCTGGACCCGCAAGGCGACGCGATGAACGGCACGCTGCTCGTCATCGAGGCGGACGATATCCATGCGGTGATGCGGTTCGTCGGCAACGACCCGTATGTGAAGGAGGGCCTGTTCTCGCACGTCGAGGTGCGTCCGTGGGACTGGAGCCTCGGCAATCCCGAGCAAAGGGTGTGAGCGATGGAAGCGAAACAGCTGTGCCGCGTGGCCGATGTGCCCGATGGTGGCGCGCGAGTCGTCGACGCAGCGTGTATCGGTCAGCCCATTATCGTGGTGCGGCGTGGCGCGCAGGTGTGGGCGTACGTGAATCGTTGCCCGCACTTTTCGGTGCCGCTCGATTTCGTGCCGGGCACTGTGTCCTGCTACCGGTCGCAGGTGTTGATGTGTGCGCATCACAGTGCGTTGTTCCGGTTCGATGACGGCGTGTGTATCGACGGGCCCTGCACGGGGGCCGGGCTGGAAACCGTGGCCGTCGAGGTGGATGCATCCGCGTGGATCGTCTTTCGGGGCGCTTGATTTCGCGGATTTGGAATGCTTGCGCGTCGATGCAGGTTCACTGGAAATTTTTCGAATTGATCAATCAGTAAAACTAATTTCTGGTGTTGATGTGACTGCCTGAATCAAGGCGATTTTCTACAAAGCAATGAGCGAACACCCGCCCCGCGACGGGTGACGGACTCGTATTTTCATAAAAAAGACGGAGACGACATGAAACTCAGGTTGGGTGTATTGGCGATGCTCGCCGTGGCACAAGGCGCGTGGGCGCAAAGCAGCGTGACGATGTTCGGGCTGATCGACTCCGGCATCACGTACGTCAGCAACGAGGGCGGCGGAAAGAACGTCAAGTTCGACGACGGCATATTCGCGCCCAACCTGTTCGGCCTGCGCGGTACCGAGGATCTCGGCGGCGGATATCGCGCGACGTTCGCGCTCGTGAACCAGTTCTCGATGGCGAACGGGAGCATCGTCGGGACCGGGATTTTCGGGCGCAACGCCTACGTGGGCATCGAGAGCGACCGGTTCGGCAGTATCACGCTGGGCAATCAGTACGACTTCATGGTGGATGCGCTCTTTTCAAGGGGCAACGCGATTTCGCGGGACATTTCCGGCTTGTACGGCTTTCGGAACGGCCCGTTCCAGCGTCTTGCGCTGCCGGGCAATCCGACCGGCGCGTTCGACTGGGACCGCACGGCCGGCAGCAAGCCGATCGCGAATTCGGTCAAGTACAGCTCGCCGACGGTCGCGGGTTTTTCTGGCGGCGTGATGTATGCGTTCGGCGGCGTGGCCGGCTCGGTCGGTGCGGACAACGCCGTCAGCGCCGGCGTGAACTACGAGCTGGGGGCTTTCGGCGTGGGCGCGGCCTATACGAACGAAAAGTACGGCCCGGCGCCGGGCGTGCCGTCGACCAGCGTGCGCAACTGGGGTGTCGGCATGCACTACGACTTTGGTGTCGTGACCGCGAAGGCGCTGATGACCACCGTGCGCAATTCGTTCAACGATGCGGGCGTGTGGATGGCCGAGGCAGGCGGCTTGTGGCGGATCAGGCCGGATATCGTGCTGGGCGCGAAATACATGTACATGAAGGGCAATGAAGCGGTGAACGACAACCATGCGCATCAGATCAGCGTCGCGCTTCAATACCTGTTGTCGAAGCGGACGATGGTGTATGTGTCGGCGGATTGTCAGCGCGCGAATGGCGGCGCGAATGCGCAGGTGAATGGCGTGCTGGACCCGAACGGGGCATCGAGTTCCGCGACTCAGGCGGTCGCGCGGATGGGGTTGCATACGGTGTTTTGACGGGGCGGCGGTGCCGCGCTTCAGATGCGCCGTGGTGCGTCGCGTATGCGACGCCTATCGTTGGGCGGATCAAACGGAAAACGGGCCAGGCGGCCCGTTTTCTTTTCGACTTTTACTGCGTTTGCGATTGCCATACTCGCTTACGCGAGACTCATGACGACGCCGTTGCTTGCGCCGAAGTAGTCCTTGACCACCCGTTTCGGCAAGGCCGTACGGGTCAGTTCCGACAGATTGCGCAGGAGAGGGACGTCGCCGCCGCTCGCCTGCAGCGTCATTCCGCCCAGGGCGAAACAGGCGACGGCGTCCTCCAGTGTGCCTTGCTTCATGATTTCGGTAATGCGATTGACATTTCCGCGCAATTTAATGCCTTCCGCGATGCCGAGTTTGCTCATATTTGCCTCTTTTTCTAGAGAAGGTTGGCCACGAGTGTGACTGGAGCGACTTTAGGCCATGGCGTCGTTTTCGAGCAGCCATGCTAAAGTGATTGCATGGTTGATAAACTGAAAGCGCGCACCGAGCCCCTGTTTGCTCGTATCCCGGTGAGTCTCAAGCGGAATCTGGTCGCGTCGGCGAAGGCGCGGGGAGCGAGCGTAGGGCAGGAGCTCGCGCGACTTCTCGAAGAACGTTTTGACTCGGGTCTGTCGGCGTCGTTACAGCGTCGGGTCGATGAGTTCGGGCAAGCTCAAAGGGCCGAGCGAGCAGTTTGGCTGGAGAAATACCAGATATTTCTGGAGGCGCATTTACTGGAATGTGTAACGGCGGCACAAAAGGGCGATATTTCCGCGCTCGTCAAGCTTGGTAATGATGTTCGAGCGGCTCGGAGAAATCGTCAACGTGGTCTTGCCGGGTTGAACTCCAGAATTGAAGCGCGAAAGCGCGAGTCGTTACAGGAACAGGCGGCAAAGGACGAAGTGGCGAGGGTTCGACAAAATTTCGCATTCGACACAGGTGGGCCTATCGAGGATTTTCAACTGCCTCCCGAGGAGCGTCGGCGGAGAAATCTGATCGCGCAGTTGGAAAAAATGCCGGTCGGTACTAAAAAGGATCTGGCTTTGCGGCTTGGATGGCGCTCCATGTCCCGCGTAAGTCATATATTGACGCCAAAAGGGAAGAAAGGGCATCGGCCGATTTCCGCCGCGCTCGCAAAGGAAATTGCAGAAATTCTCGAAATCGATGTCGAGGTACTAAACAAGATTGAGCG
>NZ_BCPP01000868.1:0-3069 GCF_016586125.1 Burkholderia sp. E168m23 | reverse complement strand
ACGACGTCGATCGTGCCGGTCGACCTGAACAGCCTGATGTTCCATCTCGAGACGACGATCGTGAAGGGTTGTGCGGTGACGCGTGACATCGCGTGCGTGGCCGATTTTTCAGCGCGCGCGGGCAAGCGTGCAGCCGCGATCAATCATTATTTGTGGAACCGTCACGGCTATTACGGCGACTACGACTGGCAGTTGCGCAAGCCGCGCGACGGCGTGACGGCGGCCGCGCTGTATCCGCTGTTCGCGGGCGTCGCGTGGCCGGAGCGTGCGAAGGCGACCGCGCACGAAGTGCGCAAGACGCTGCTGCAGCCGGGCGGCCTCGCGACGACGACCGAGAACACGGGCCAGCAATGGGATGCGCCGAACGGCTGGGCGCCGCTGCAGTGGATCGCGATCGACGGGCTGCGCCGTTACGGCGAACCGGCGCTCGCGAAGGACATCGGCACGCGTTTCCTGTCCGACGTGAAGCATGTGTATGCGACCGAAGGCAAGCTCGTCGAGAAGTACGTGGTCGAGGGCACCGGCACGGGCGGCGGTGGGGGCGGGGAATATCCGTTGCAGGACGGCTTCGGCTGGACCAACGGCGTCACGCTGAAACTGCTCGGGCTGTACGGCGAGTAATGCGCGGCGAATAATGCACGACGCGTAATGCGCGCCACGGGCCGCGTGCCCGCACGGCAAGCCACCGCATGGGCCGGACCGTCGCGCAAGCGACCGTCCGGCCCCTGTCTTTATGCGGCTGGCATCAGAACGTGATCGTCGTGCGCACGCCGACCACCGTTTCGTCGCCGATGCGCGCGCCGGCCGCGTTCGGGTTCGGGATGCCGCCGCCCGGACGGAAGAAGTGCTGCAGGTCGGCCTGCACCTGCCACCACGGCGCGATCTGGTACTGGTAGGTCGCCTCGATGACCGTCTCCGCGCGGCGCACCGGATAGCCGGGCGTCGTGTACGCGCCGGTGTCGCCGTCGAGGCCGCGCGCATGCGAACCGATCTTCGCGTAGCCGACCGCGATGCCGGCGACGTCGTTGTCGCGCCCGACGAACGGGGCCTTCAGCGTCACGCCCGCATTGGCCGCGAAATCGACGAGATTGCGGTCGCCCGGCGAGCCCATCACGCGCGCGAACACGCCGACCGAGCGCGGGCTGTCGGCGGACGGCCGCCACACCATCTGGTCCGCGACCGCATAGAACCCGTAGTTGCCGCGATGCGTGGCGGGCATGCCGTTGCTGGCCGGATCGGCGAGCGACAACCCGTCGGTGCCGTAGCGCGGATCGTTCGCGTGCTGCGAGTGATACCAGAAGCCGAGCTTGTACGTGCCGGGCAGGCCGGCCGGCTGCGGGGCCTTCGGGTCGGCCGGCGGCGCGTTCAGCGCGTACTGCACTTCGCCGATCACGAATGCCCCGCTGCGCAGGTTGAAATTGGTGCCGTGCGCGTTCAGCACCTGCGCGTCGCCGTCGCTGCGGCCGGCCGGGTTGCCGTCGAACACGCCGACCATCGCGGTCCACGCGTCGGCCGGCTTCACGCGCAGCCGCACGCCGAGCGACGACAGCGGATACGCAGGGCCGCCGGACGGCAGGTCGGTGGACGGCAGCACGGGCCAGCCGAACGTCGCGTTCATGAACGTCGCCGCGTTCTGGCTCACCATGAATTCCTGGTCGACGCTCTGCTGGCCGACTTTCACGTCGACCTTGCCGTCGAGCAGCGACTGCTGGTACCAGAGCTCCCACAGGCGCGTGGTCGAATTGGCCTCGATGCCGGTCGCGGTCTGCAGCGTCTGCAGGTAGCGCTGCGTGAGGTTGGTGCCGTGGATCTGCAGCCCCGACACGTTGAACGTGCCGCCCGGCAGGCCGATCGCCTTGCCGGTGTCGACGTCGAAACCGAATTGCGTGAGCCCTTGGTACGCGCCGCCGCGCCCTGTGCCGCCGGACGTGTTGTACAGGTACTCGCTGGTTTCCTGCAGGCTCAGCGTGACGCCGTGTTCGTCGAGCACGTCGCGCAGGCCGCCCATGTTGCCGAGCAGGTTCGACCGTTCCCACAAGCCGATGGGAGCGGGCGTGGCAGCATCGGCGGCCGGTTGGGCGGGGGCGGCGGCATCGTTCGTGCCGGCCGCCGGTTCGGTGGCGGGAGCCGACGCTTGCGCGAATGCGGAGGCGGCGGCGAGCGACAGCAGCAGCGCGGCGAGCGCATCGACGCGAAGCTTGCGCGGGACGGAAGAGAGTTGCTTCATTCGGGTTCCGTTGGCAGTTTGATTAGTTAGGCTGAGGAAACGGGAACGTGATGCGGGCCGCATGGCGAGACGGCCTGCACGGAGAAGGGCTTACGGCAGCCAGCCGCCGACGCGCCACACCTGCGCGAAGCCGACGTGTGGCGCGACCGAGCACAGCAGCGCGGCAAGCGCGAGCGCGGCCGCCGTCGCGGCGATCAGCACCCAATCGAGCGGACGGGGTGCGGCCGGCACGTGGGCGAGGGCCACGCCGCGCCAGTGGCCGAATGCCCGGGCGAGCGGCGAGCGGCCGGAAAACGAGCAGTCGCACGCGACGTGCACGACGCGCTTGAGTCTGACCGCGAACGATGGAAAGAACATGACGCTGCCTCCATTCCGTCCGGCGAACGCCGGGCGACGTGATCGAGCGCGGGTGCGTGACGCGGCCTGCGATCGGAGGATGGAACATAACGGAGCGTGCGACTGACGAACCGGCGATGGCCGGCCCGGATGAGGCGCGCTAACCCGACGAATGCGAGCTAGCGGCGAAAGACATGCGTCTGGCTGCTATCTCGCGATGGCGTGGCCGGCCTGGACCGGCATTGAACTGCAACTAGAGCATGTGTCCACGGAGGGACTCCCGTGATGAATTGGGGCGGATTTTAGTCGCGAGTTTTGCTGCGGCGCAAGTAAAAAACGCACGAAAAATGCGCTGTGTGGTGGGCGCGTCGCAGCGGAGCGGAGCCGCCGCGCGCCCGCCCCGCGAGCATGAAAAGGGAAGTGCGGCAGCGTGGCGGGCCGTTGCTCGCACGCATCGGCGCGGGGTGGCGTGACGACGGCGCTGAAAGGTTTCAGAACGTTATTTC
>NZ_BCPP01000867.1:0-3071 GCF_016586125.1 Burkholderia sp. E168m23 | reverse complement strand
GGGCTCGTCGGCCTCGCGTGGTTGATCGACGTCACGCCGGTCGGGATGCCGCTCACTGCCGTGCCGCTCACCGTCGTTCTCTTCGTCATCGGTTTCGGACAAGGCCTCGCGCTGCCGACCCTGATGCGCATGGTGACGGGGCGCGTCGCACCGGCGCTGTCCGGCATGATCGCCGGCATCGTCAGCTCGACGCTGCAGGTCAGCACGTCGCTCAGCGTGGCGATCATCGGCGGAATTTTCTATACGGTGCTCGGCACGCGCCAGGACCCGGCGGCCATCGCGCATGCGTTCATCGTCGCACTCCTGTCGATCTCGTCGTTCCTCGCCATCGGCGCCGCGCTGGGCCTCTCGCTCGCTCGTGCACCCGCCGCGCCCCCCTCGCTGCCGGCCGCTGCCCGGCCGACCTTCGGCCCGGCGCGCAAACGGCCGTGATCGCCCGTCATCGCCAGTCGTCTCCCGTATCGACATTCGCCGCCGTAGCAGTCCGACCTGGAGGTCATTCATGTTTTTCGTCGTTTCCTATCGCCGAGCCGCGGGCACGCGGTTCGATTCCCGTTACTACGTCGAGCAGCACATTCCGCTGGTGGAAAAATCCTGGAAACCGTACGGACTCGAATACGTCGACGCTTTCTTCCCGGCACGTGAGGATAGCGAACTGATCGTCGTGGCGATGTGCCGCTTCAAGGACAGCACGACATTGGACGCCGCGCTCGCGTCCGCGGAGACGGCTCACGTCATGGCCGATATCGATGCGTTCACCGATATCGAACCCGATCGGCACATCGCGGATATGTTCTCGCGCATGTCGTAGCGGCGGTCACGCGGTAACGGCGATCGCGCGCCGCCACGCATCGGTTCCGGCGAGCGCCATCGGTCACTTGTCCGATGGCGCCGCGAGCGATCGGGTGTCAGGATAGGCAACGTCACGCGACTACCCGAACCGGGAGGATGACTGCAATGTCGGTACGTCAGCTGTTCATCGTCGAACTGGCGAGCGGCCTGCCCCGCGCGTTCGGCGTGCTCGCTATCCTGTCGGGACTATTTCGGATCGGCATCGCGGTGCGTCGCGGCAAGCACGCCGGCACGCCGTCGCGAACGATCCCGGATGGGGCGCGAACGGCGCTGGCCGGCGCGCTGCTTTCCTGCGAAGCCGTCGGCGCCGTCTACTTCGCGATCGCGACGTTGGGGTACGGCTGGGCCGACACCGACGCAACGGCCCCGGATCGCCGGAAACGGGTGAGCGACTGGCCGTCTTGAACGGCACGACCGCCATTTCCGACAAGCGGGACAAACCACTGCACGGACGGAGTGTCAAAGGCCGCGCAGGCCGGGCCGTCCTTCCGCGCACGAAGGCGAATCCGCAGCGCGGAGCGCGTCACAGCAACCCCAGCGCCGACGCCTTGAGGGTCGCCGCGGCACGCGTCGAACATTCGAGCTTGCGGAACGCCTTCTCGACATGGGTTCGCACCGTGCTCGGACTCATCGCGAGCGCCTGCGCGACTTGTTTGTTGCTCGCGCCGCGGGAGATCGCCCGCAGGACGTCGACTTCCCGTGCGGACAGGCGCGGGCCAGCGGGCGACGGGCGCGTGGCGGTGCGCCGAAGCAAGGGCGCGCCACCCGTCACGAGCGCGGCCACCGCTTCGCCGCACAGCCGGCCGCACGCCGCTTCTTCCTGCAACTGGCCAGCGGCCGCGGCATCGCTCAGCGCCGCGCGCCACGGACGCGCCGAGCGCAACGCGACCCACGCCAGCGACGCCGCCAGCACGCGCGCCTCCAGCGTCAACGCCGCCTCGCGCGCGCCGCGAAAATAACCCGAGCCGTCCAGCCGTTCATAGGCATACGACGCGAGCACCGCGGCTTCGCCGAGCGCGCCGGTCTGCCGGCCGGCGCGCTCGGTCCAGTACGGCACGAGCCGCACCTTTTCCCAGGCGCTGGCAGGCAGCCGCGTCGGCAGATTCCACACGTCGTTCGGCACCGCGGCCCGACCGATGCCATGAATCAGTCCGGCGCGGTACACGCGTTCGCGCGCCGCCTCGTCCGGCGAGAGACGGCCGTAACACGCGGCCGCCGTCGCGGCGACCGAACGCGAAAAACCCGTCATCCACGGCAGTTTCAGATCGATGACGTCCGCAATCAATTCCGCGGACGTCGCGCCCTGCATGTCCGGTGTGGCCAATGCGGCGTCCAGGTCGGCGGGCGCCATGTGCTCGAGCGCCGCCAGCCAGCGCGGCGCCTCACGCGCAGCCGTCTCGACGAGCATGGCCGGGTAGCGTGACCCCGCGCGTTGCCCGATCAGTTCGACGGCCCGTTCGATGCCGTACGTGCGGCTGAACACGTCGAGGTCGCCCGCGAGCGCGACGATCGACACGGCGGGCGGCACCTGTTCGTGCACGAGCCGGGCGGGCAGCCCGTTACCGTCCCAGGTTTCGAAGATATGCCGCAGCGCGGTTTCCGTCGCGCTGGACAGACCGAGTATTCGCGCCACCTCGCCCGAGACTTCGCAATGGATCTGTGCGAGCGGGATCAGCGCGACGCCCGCCCCGCCGATCGCTTCGGCGATGCCGGGCCGGCCCTCGAGCATCGCGGCGCGGATCGCGACGTCGTCGCCGAATACCTGCGCGAAACCCGCCGCGTTCGCCGTGCAGCCCGACCAGCGCAACAGCGCCACTTCGCGCGCCGTGTCGCACACCGATGCGTCGAATCGTGCCGCATGGGCGAGCTGCGCCGCCAGCCAGCCGGTGCGCGGCGAATGGTCGGTCGGCTGGCCCATGCTGAGGTCGCCGATGAAGGCCAGCGCGCGTACGGCGTCGAATATGCGCAGCGGGGCGTGACGGGCTTGGGCGTCGGACATCGGGCGGGGCCGGGACGTTTGCAAGGATGGGAAAACGATCATACGCGACGGCGTCGCGGCGTGCATGAGCATGAGCATCGGGGCTCGGGGTTCGCCGCGGCCGGCCCGGCGCGAAGTCCCCCCGCCTCGGTGCAGGCAACCGGAGGACGTCGCCATCGGACATCTGACCGATAGCGGCAAGGCCGGGCGATTGCGATACTCGGCGCACTGGAGATCCGGG
>NZ_BCPP01000866.1:0-3068 GCF_016586125.1 Burkholderia sp. E168m23 | reverse complement strand
TGATCAACATCGATCGCAAGTCGCGCGGCATCAACCTGTCGATCAAGGCGAAGGATTCGGCCGAACAACAGGAAGCGATCCGCGGCCTGCAGTCGGACTCCAGCGCTGCTGCGACCGGTACGACCAACCTCGGCGCGCTGCTGAAGGCGAAGCTCGACGGCCAGAACCAGTAAGCCTTACGAGGTCTGCTGAAGTATGACCAAATCCGAGTTGGTCGCGCAGCTGGCATCGCGATTTCCGCAACTTGTCCTCAAGGATGCGGATTTCGCGGTGAAAACGATGCTCGATGCGATGTCCGACGCCCTGGCGAAAGGGCATCGCATTGAAATTCGGGGTTTCGGCAGCTTTGGCCTCAATCGTCGCCCGGCGCGCGTCGGACGCAACCCGAAGTCGGGGGAGAAAGTGCAGGTGCCCGAGAAATTCGTGCCGCACTTCAAACCTGGCAAGGAATTGCGTGAACGCGTCGACGGCCGCGCCGGTGAACCGCTGAAGGCTGACGATCCGGACGACGACCGTTGAGCGTCGTTCGGTGTGCCCGGAACCTGTCCGGCGAAGGCTGAAAAGAAAAGCGCCCCTTGCGGGCGCTTTTTTCATTTCCGTCCAGCGATGCGCAACGCCGCGCACAGGATGTGCGCAGCCGCGGAAACGCTTCCTTTACAATACGGGTCGATTCGGTGCGACGAAGGGGAGTCGCGCGCCGCGGCAAACCTCAACAAAGAGAGGGCTTCATGAAGTTTATCGTCTGGCTGATCCGGGTATTGGTGTTCGTCCTGCTGCTGGTGCTTGCGCTGGCCAATACACAAACCGCGACGCTGAATTTCGTTGCCGGCTACGCATGGCAAGCGCCGCTGATCCTGATCGGCCTGGCATTCTTCGCCGTGGGGCTGCTGGCCGGCCTGCTGTCCGCGCTGCCTTCGATCTTCCGGCTGCGTCTCGAGAACGGGCGTTTGAAGCGCGATCTGCGTGCGGCGCGCGAAACGCCCGCCGTCATCGACCAGCCGCCGATGCCGCCCGTCATTTAACACGGACGCCGCGCGATCATCGCGCGGTTTTCGTCTCTGCTTCGATATTTCGCATGGATCTGGATTTCTGGTGGTTGCTCGCGATTCCGGTCGCGTTTGCGCTCGGTTGGGCGGCGTCACGCTATGACCTGAAGAATCTCCTGTCGGAGAGTGCCAACCTGCCGCGCTCGTATTTTCGCGGCCTCAATTTTCTGTTGAACGAACAACCCGACAAGGCGATCGATGCGTTCATCGAGGTGGCCAAGCTCGATCCCGAAACGGTCGAGCTGCACTTCGCGCTCGGCAACCTGTTTCGCCGTCGTGGCGAGACCGACCGCGCGATCCGCGTGCACCAGAACCTGCTGAGCCGCACCGACCTGCCGGTCAACGAGCGCGACCACGCGCTGTACGAACTGGGGCAGGATTTCCTGAAAGCCGGCCTGCTGGATCGCGCCGAAGAGGCGTTCCACAAGCTCGCGGACGGCGACTACGCACTGGGTGCGCAGCGGGCGCTGCTGACGATCTACGAGATCGAGAAGGACTGGAACAAGTCGATCGACACGGCGAAGCGCATCGAATCGATGAGCGACAAGCCGCTCGGCGTCGAAATTGCGCAGTTTCACTGCGAACTCGCGCAGGACGCGCTGCAGCGCAAGAATGCTGCTGCGGCGGCCGAACAGTTGCGCCTCGCGCTGACCGTGAATCCGCAGAACGTCCGTGCGACGGTGCTGTCCGGCGACGCGGCGGAAGCAGCGGGCGACCACGCGGCCGCGATCGAGCACTGGAAGCGCGTCGAAGCGCAGAACCCGGCATATCTGCCGCTCGTCGCCGACAAGCTGATGAAGGCGTACGTCGCGCTCGGCAAGAACGCTGAAGGCGCCGAACTGCTGATGGGGTACGTCGATCGTTATCCGTCGAACGACCTGCTCGACATCGCCTATCAGCATATCGCCGGGTTGCGCGGCCAGGATGCGGCGCACACACTCGCGCGCACGCAGATGGAAAAGTCGCCGAACCTGTCGGGGATGCTGCACCTGCTCGATGCGCAGATCGCGGCGGCCGAGGAGCCGCGTCGTAAGGAACTTGAAATGATGCGTGCGCTGATCAAGCAGCGCACGAAAAATCTGCCGCGGTATACGTGCCAGAATTGCGGTTTCCGGGCACGGCTCTTCTACTGGCAGTGCCCCGGATGCAGCGGCTGGGAAACCTATGCGCCGCGCCGCGTCGAACCTGCGATGCCGGGCTGATCCCGGCACGCGGAGCCAACGCGCTGCGGTTGCCGCCGGGCTCGTCCCGGCGGCCAAGTTAGTCAATTACCGGGAAGTACCGGAACATCTATGAAAATCACCATCATCGGCACCGGCTATGTCGGCCTCGTCACGGGCGCCTGCCTCGCGGAGATCGGTCACGACGTCTTCTGTCTCGATGTCGATCCGCGCAAGATCGACATCCTGAACAACGGCGGGATGCCGATTCACGAACCGGGGCTGCTGGACATCATCGCGCGCAACCGCACGGCGGGGCGCCTGCGTTTCTCGACCGACATCGAGGCGAGCGTCGCGCATGGCGAGATCCAGTTCATCGCCGTCGGCACGCCGCCTGACGAGGACGGCTCGGCCGACCTGCAATACGTGCTCGAGGCCGCGCGCAACATCGGCCGCCACATGACGGGCTTCAAGGTGATCGTCGACAAGTCGACGGTGCCGGTCGGCACCGCGCGGCGCGTGCACGGCGTGGTCGACGAGGCGCTTGCCGCACGCGGGCTCGCGGGCAGCGTCGCGCATCGCTTCTCGGTCGTGTCGAACCCGGAATTCCTGAAGGAAGGCGCGGCGGTCGAGGACTTCATGCGCCCGGACCGGATCATCATCGGTGTCGACGACGACGAAACCGGCACGATCGCGCGCGAGAAGATGAAGAAGCTCTACGCGCCGTTCAACCGCAACCACGAACGCACGATCTACATGGACGTGCGTTCGGCGGAATTCGCGAAGTATGCGGCGAACGCGATGCTCGCGACGCGCATCTCGTTCATGAACGAGATGTCGAATCTCGCCGACAAGGTCGGCG
>NZ_BCPP01000865.1:0-3072 GCF_016586125.1 Burkholderia sp. E168m23 | reverse complement strand
TGTTACCGTGCCGGCATCGACAAAAAAGCAAGGAGAGAACCGGATGAGCGCGCCCGATACCGTCCTCGTCAGCCGCGACCCGTACGCGCCGATCGTGATCGAGCAGGACGGCCGTTTGCTGTACCGGATCCACATCGAGAGCGGGCACGCGTCGTTCGACCGCGATTTTCCGGTCGAACCCGATGCGGTGCGCGTGCTGCGCGACGATGCCGAGCGCTACTACTTCCTGTTCGCGGCGCTTCACCATCCGTACCAGCTGAGCGCGACGAACCTCTCCGACGCGGAGCGCGAGCGTTATTTCGGCACGATCCTGTTCGCCGGCCGCGACGAAGTCGAAGCCTTCATGACGGAACGCGATCGTGCCAGCAACGGCGCGGTGGCGAACTTGCTGAGCATCTTCACGCAGGCCGATTACCGGCAACTGCGCGAGGGCCGGTGGTTCGGCATGGGTGCGGGCATGCCGGCCGCGTAGCGGGCCGTAGCGCGCATCGGGCCGCGCGGCGGCCGTGCCGCCACGCCGTCAATGGCTGCGCGCGTAGCCCTGGATCAGCGCGCGCATCATCCCTTCGACCGTCGCGTCGCGCAGGTCGGCTTCCTGCTCGGCTTCCTCGACGAGCGCGGCATAGGCGGTCGCGAGCGTCACGCGGTCGACTTCATGGCGTTGCTCCATCAGCGTCACCATCCCGTCCTTCGCCAGATGAGCGGAGAACGCGCGGCTGCCGATGGTCTGGAATACGTCAATCATGGCGGCTCTCCCGTACGTTGCCGATGCTCTTCAGTGTAGTCGGCGCCCCGGGGCTGCGCCACGCGCGCCGGGCGGCCCGATTCATCCGATGAAACGCGGCCGACACATGGCGCGGGCACGGTGTCCATCGGCTTCAACGTTTACCCGAACCGGCAAATTGTCGACTTTTTATCGATAAAGTCTCGTGTTAGATTTCGCCGTCCGAGCCCGATGCAAACCGGGCCGGCCGCGCGTGGCCGACGTGCCGCGCGTCCAGACACAAGGAGGGGAAATGCTGGTGCTGATTGGGGTGCCGATCGTCGTGATCGGCTTCGCGCTGCGCTTCAATGCGCTGCTGGTGGTCACGATCGCGGGGCTCGCGACGGGGCTGGCGGGCGGGCTGAATCTCGTCGACATCGTCAGTGCGTTCGGCAAGGCGTTCACCGAGAACCGCTACATGGGGCTGATCTGGCTCACGCTGCCGGTGATCGCGCTGCTCGAGCGCAACGGGCTCAAGGAGCAGGCGAAGCGGATGATCTCGCGGGTGCAGGCGGCCACCACGGGCCGCGTGCTGATGCTGTACTTCGTGCTGCGCCAGGCGACCGCCGCGCTCGGCCTCACGTCGCTCGGCGGCCACGCGCAGATGGTGCGGCCGCTGATCGCACCGATGGCCGAGGCCGCCGCGGTCGGCCGGCACGGCGAGCTGCCCGAGGCGGTGCGCCAGCAGATCCGCGCGCATGCGTCGGGCGCCGACAACGTCGCCGTGTTCTTCGGCGAGGACATCTTCATCGCGATCCAGTCGATCCTGCTGATCAAGGGCTTTCTCGAACAGAACGGCATCGCCATCGAGCCGCTGCACCTGTCGGTGTGGGCGATCCCGACCGCGATCGCCGCGCTGCTGATCCACTGCACGCGCCTCGCGCTGCTCGACCGCCGGCTCGCGCGCGGCTTCGGCCTGGTCAGGCAGGAGGGCGCGCGATGATCGGCCTCGAATCGCTGTACACGCTCGCGGGGCTGATGTTCGCCGCGTTCGCGTACTTCAACCTGACGGATCGCACGAACCCGCGGCGCGTCGTCAATTTCGCGTTCTGGGCCATCTACGCGGTCACGTTCCTGTTCGGCGCGCTGCTGCCGCATTTCGTGACGGGGTGCCTCGCGATCGCGCTCGCGGTGATCGCCGGCTCCGGCAAGCTCGGCCGCGGCCGGTCCGACGAGGCCGGCGAAGCGGCGGCCGGGCGGCGCGAGACGCTCGCGCAGCGCTTCGGCAACCGGCTGTTCCTGCCGGCGCTGCTGATTCCGCTCGTCACGCTGATCGGCACGTTCGCGCTGAAGCTCGTGCCGTTCGTCGAGCCGAAGAGCGTGACGCTGATCTCGCTCGTGCTCGGCACGATCGTCGCGTTCGTCGTCGCGCTCGCGATGCTGCGCGATTCGCCCGTGCATGCGCTGAAGGAGGCGCGCCACACGATGGATGCGGTCGGCTGGGCCGCGATCCTGCCGCAGATGCTCGCGGCGCTCGGCGCATTGTTCGCGGTGGCGGGCGTCGGCGGCGTGGTGTCGGGGCTCGTGAAGGACTGGGTGCCGATCGATTCGCCGTTCGCGGTGGTCGCGGCCTATACGGTCGGCATGGCGCTGTTCACGATGATCATGGGCAACGGCTTCGCCGCGTTCCCGGTGATGACGGCCGGCATCGGCCTGCCGCTGATCGTCCACCAGTTCCACGGCAATCCGGCGATCATGGGCGCGATCGGGATGCTGAGCGGCTTCTGCGGTACGCTGATGACGCCGATGGCCGCGAACTTCAACATCGTGCCCGCGGCGCTGCTCGAACTGAAGGACAAGAACGGCGTGATCAAGGCGCAGTGGCCGACCGCCGTGCTGCTGCTGGCCGTGAACACGCTGCTGATGTACGCGTTCGTATTCCGCTTCTGATTCGATGGACGAGATCCTCATGACCGACCGACTCACCCCCGAACTCGCGTCGAAATTCGCGTCGCTCGCGCTCGCGCACCTGACCCGCGAATATCCGAACAAGCTCACGCATGCGCTCGAAGGGCCGCACGACGTGCAGGGCCCGCGCGCATTGCACCCGATCTTCTACGGCAGCTACGACTGGCATTCGTGCGTGCACGGCTACTGGCTCGTGCTGCGCGTGCTCGAACGCTACCCGGCACTGCCGGAAGCCGAGCGCATCGTCGCGACCGTCGATGCGCATTTCACCGACGCGAACGTCGCCGGCGAGCGTGCGTATCTCGCGCTGCCGCACAACGCCGGCTTCGAGCGGCCGTACGGCTGGGCGTGGCTGCTCGCGCTCGCCGCGCAGCTCGAGCGGCTCGCGCTGAAGGGCGCGC
>NZ_BCPP01000864.1:0-3072 GCF_016586125.1 Burkholderia sp. E168m23 | reverse complement strand
CATCCTCGCGCGCTCACGACGTCGAAAACAGCCACAGCGGGTCTTCGCTCGCGATGCCCGCGGACAGCAAGTCCAGCCCGAATTTGAGGCTGTGCGTCAGGTGCCATTTCGCCGGGCAGCGGCTCCAGGTTCCTGCAACCAAATGAACCTGTGTTGAACTGAATACCTGCCAGGCGTGCAGCCGGGTTCGCTCCCGCGGACCCGGTCTCGAATACAACGATGTCGTTTTTGAACGACATCACTGGCAAAAGCAAACGTTGTTCAATTCCGAGTCTCGATGCCGATATTCAGATTGTTGGTTACCGACGTGACACCGACGACTTGGCGCGCACTCGCTTCTGCGAGCTGAATCTGAGCTTCCTCATCGACGTGGCCGATCAGCGTCACGATGCCGTGTCGAGCAAGCACGGTAATGTCTGACGACGCAAGGTGCGGCGTAGCCGACAGAGCGCGCCGCACCTTCTTGGCCAATAGGCGATCCGCTGCGCGCTGTTCTTTCCGAGGATTTGCCGCATGCGCAGTGCCCGTCACGACAGCCGGAACGTAGCCCGTATCCGGACCTCTCTCTGCAGATGCGTTGACGCAAAATGCCAGGCAAGTGATCGCGAGAATTGAGGTAAATGTATTTTTCATGCTGGTTCCCTAGTTTCAACAATGGATAGACAAATCAGCCTTCGAGCTTCCTAGTGCTTTCTCGCTGACCACGTGAATCATAAGATTCGTTGCTCACGATTTATATACGTCCACGTCGAAAACTCAATTCGTCAACAACCAAACCAGCGTCGAGGTCGATTGCCCCAAACCATCCTCTCTCACGGATATACGATGGTATATATCACACAATTCTTTAGGATATGTTCAACAGAACATTTGCACAATAGTCAATCACAATCCGTATTGGTACCTTGCCATATCCCAACATCTTGTCAGGCATGGGAATGAAAACCACAAAGACCGTATTCCGCATATACGAAATTTGGTTACTCATTGCACTCACGCTGTTCTTCTGCGTTGAATCTCTGCTCGACGCGATCTATATGCAGAATGAGAGTGAACTCGCTCCCATGATTGTCGCGCGCGCAATCTGGCTTGCGCTGATCATCGGCGCGTTTTCCAGGTATGTAGTTGCGATCCGAATCCTTGCATTCGCATGCGGAATCAGCGCCATTACCGTTGGTTTTTCACTGCCATGCTTGGCGACGATCTCTCCCGTCCTCGCTGGCGTGCTGTGTGTTGGCGTGGTAATCAAAGCGTCCACCGGAATCTACATGCTGCATCAGATCAGTAATCCCGATTCGTTCGGTGCACAATCGCTCGACGCCCACAGAACACCACACTAACGAAGCACTGATTCGCCTAGCTTGATAGTCATCCTCGACGCAGCCGAGAGCGTTGTCGGAGATGTTTTACGGAACATGCCCACGACGACGAAACGGCAAGCCAATTTTTGCGCAAACGGAATACGTGTGACTCGGTGTCCGCGTTTCCTCGGGCGGGTGTAAAAACTCGATCCGTGGTCGAGATTGCTGACGGCAACCGAGCCGTACTACCCGAAATGGGGCTGCCGCCCGTTGATCAGCCTATAGAGAACGACTCGAATTCTACCGGCGTATAGGATGTTGCTGATGGCAACGGTCCGGCCGAACTGCTCAACGATATACGACGGGCTATTCGATATTCTCGGCCGTGATTGGGCCAACCTGCGGTCGACGTGATCACCCCACCCGGCTGCCGCGAATGGTAGAAGTCCCGCGGCCGCCATCGCCCCCCCGGAGAGTAGAAGCACTGTGCATCCCCGAATTCGCTCGCGGGCAACCGCGTGCGGACATGGCACACCGACTCGCATGAGACCGACGCCGCCTACGAAGCGGACATGCTGAATTGCGTACAGGATCTCGTCTTCCTGCAATCCATTAGCATTGCGTACGATTACTATGTCTCGTGACCGGCCCCGTCGATCTCGGTCAACGGGAATACCGATCACTTCAGGGCGCCTTACAGTGACTCAGCCATTCAGTGGTTGTTCGCCGTCTCCTTACGGAGTTTCGCCACGTCCGCCGCCTGCACGGCCGGCGCACCGTTGTTCCAGCCGGCGCGCATGAAGGTCAGCACGTCGGCGATCTGCTGGTCGTTCAGCTGGTTCGAGAACGCCGGCATCGGATACGCGGACGGCACGCCACCGATCACGAGCGTGTCGCTGCCGTTCAGCGTCACGTTGATCAGCGACGACGCATCGGCCTCGAGCACGTTCGGATTGCCGGCGAGCGGCGCGAGCAGCGGCGCATAACCGCGTCCGTCCACCCCGTGGCAATGCAGGCAGTAAGCGTTATACACCTTCGCGCCCGGATCGGCTGCCGGCCGGCCCAGCGCGACCTGCGTCGCCTTCGGATCGTAGCGGTACGGCGGCGCCCCCGTGCCGCCTGCCGCCGGCAGCGATTTCAGGTAACGGGAGATTGCCGCCAGATCGTCGTCCGTGAGTGCCTGCGTGCTGTGGTTGATCACGCTCACCATCGAACCGAACGCGGTCGCATGGCGGTTCGCGCCGGTCTTCAGGAACTGCGCGACCTCGGCCTCGTTCCAGCGGCCGAGCCCCGTGTTGGGCTCGCCGGTCAGGTTCGATGCGAACCAGTTGTCGATCGGCGCACCCGACAGGAACGCCGCGCCGCCTTCGTCGAGCGCCTTCTCCTGGAAGCCGACGCCGCGCGGCGTGTGGCACGACCCGCAGTGCCCGAGCCCCTGCACGAGGTACGCGCCGCGGTTCCACATCGCGTCCTTGGCCGGCTTGTCGGCGTAAGGCGTCGTGTCGAGGAACACCATGTTCCACAACGCGAGCGGCCAGCGCATGTTGAGCGGCCACGGGATGTCGGACGGCCGGTTCGCCTGCTTCACCGGTTCGACGCCGTGCATGAAGTACGCGTACAGCGCCTTGACGTCCTCGTCCTTCAGCTTCGCGTACGACGGATACGGCATCGCCGGATACAGGTTATGACCGTCCTTCGCGACGCCCTTGCGCAACGCGCTGGCGAAATCCGCTTCGGTATAGCCGCCGATGCCCGTCTCCGGGTCGGGCGT
>NZ_BCPP01000863.1:0-3078 GCF_016586125.1 Burkholderia sp. E168m23 | reverse complement strand
CAGAGTGCGCTGCAGAGCATCTGGGCGAGCTACGCGGGGCCGCAGACGGTGACGGGGCCGGTGCTCGTCGTCCGTTACACGGAAGTCACGCGCGTGAGCGACGACGCGCGGGCCGGCGGCAAGGCGAAAACCAGCCTGAAAAGCGAGACGAAACGGCTGCTCGTGTTCCCGAAGACGCTGAAGGTCGACGGCACGCTGTCGGTCAGCGTGCGCTATCGCGGTATCCATAAAGCGCTCGTGTACGGGCTCGACAGCCGGATCACGGGCACACTGCCGCTGCCGGACCTGAAGAAGCTGCCGGAGGCCGACGGCCACGTGAGCTTCAAGATCGACGGCGCATACGTCGCGCTCGGCATCGGCGACCTGCGGGGGCTGAAGGCGCAGCCCGACCTGCGCATCGGCGGCAAGCGGATCGACGTGGAGCAGGGCACGCGGCTCGACAGCCTGCGCCAGGGCGTGCATGCGAACGTCGATCTCACGGCGCTGGCGGACGCAAACGCCGGCGCGACGGTCGTGCCGTTCAGCATCGGCCTGCCGCTGGCGGGCGCCGAATCGGTCGCGTTCGCGCCGGTGGGCGACCAGAACGACTTCTCGCTGAAATCGACGTGGCCGCACCCGAGCTTCGGCGGCGAGTTCCTGCCGGCGGAGCGCACGATCGATGCGCGCGGCTTCGTCAGTAACTGGCACGTGACGTCATTCAACACGAAGGCGCGCGAGCAAGTGGCGTCCGGCAACGGCGGGGGCGAGATCGAGATGGCGTCGGTATCGGTGATCGAACCCGTGAACGTCTATCTGCAGGCCGAACGCGCGACGAAATACGGTGCGCTGTTCGTGATGCTCACGTTCGCGAGCTTCTTCATGTACGAGCTCGTGAAGCGGCTGCGCATTCACCCGATCCAGTACACGCTGGTCGGCCTGTCGCTCGCGCTGTTCTTCCTGCTGTTGCTGAGCCTGTCCGAGCATATTGCGTTCGGCTATGCGTATCTCGCGGCAAGCGGCGCATGCATCGGGCTGCTCGGCTTCTACCTGTCGTTCGTGCTGCACAGCGTGAAGCGCGGCGCGACGTTCACCGTGCTGCTTGCGATGTTGTACGCGGCGCTCTACGGGCTGCTGCTGTCGGAAGACAATGCGCTGATGCTCGGTTCGCTGCTGCTGTTTGCGATCCTTGCCGGCATCATGACGCTCACGCGCCGCGTCGACTGGTATTCGCTCGGCGCCGCGTGGCAGCCGCTGGCCGACAAGCCGGGAGCGGTGAAGCCGGGCGCGCCGGCGAAGTAAGCGAGCGGGTGCAGGCAAGCGCGCGCGCCGGTCGGGAAAGCCGTGACCGGCGCGCGTTTTTACGCAGGCCCGATGCTTTTCACACGGCCCTCTCGGGCCGACGAAGCCGCGCTAGCGGAATCTCGGCGATGGCTGCGATCTCGAGGCAGCGGCCGGCGTGCGTTTGCACACGGCCGATGCCTCTCACGCGGCGCTCTCGGGCCGACGAAACCGCGCCAGCGGAATCTCGGCGATGGCCGCGATCTCGATCAGCAGGTCGGGATGGTAGAGACGTTCGACCTGGACGGTCGTCGTCACCGGATAGGGTTCGGCGAAGTAGGTCTTGCGGATGTCGCCGGCCTGCATGAACGCATCGATGTCGGTGGCGTAATGGACGAGCGAGATCACGTCGCGCAACTGCCCGCCCAGCGCGGCCAGCACGTCGCGGATGTTGTCGAGCGTTTGCCGGACCTGGGCGCGCATGTCGCCGGCGCCGACTGGCTGCCCGTCTCGGTCGAGCGCGACCTGTCCCTTCAGATGCACGATCCGCCCGTCGCCCTGGATCACGGCCATCGAAAACGCGCCGAACGGCGCCCAGACTTCCGGGGGATTCACGGCTTCGGCCATCGTGCGGCTCCTGTGGGTCGAAATGGGCGAGCGCAGCGGCGTGCCGCATGCGGCGATCGCGCCATGACGGATGCGTTCATCGGCGACCCGCCCGGCCTGCCGAACGCGGCGGCGGCCCGGATCGCCCTATACTGACCACTCCACATTACCGGACCACGCCGTGCCGAACCAAGCTTCCGGAGATCCTTCCGTCGACGATCCCCGCCCGACCCCGCCTGTCCAACCCGAACTGGAAGACTGCTGCAACAGCGGTTGCTCGCCGTGCGTCTTCGATCTTTACGACGAAGCGCTCGCGCGCTATCGCGTCGAACTGGCCGAATGGGAGGCGCGGCATGCACAGCGCGAGCCTCACCGATGAAACGGAGGAGGCCGGCGAGCCGCCACGCCGCGCATGCGCCATGCCCGTTTCCGGGCCTGGACTGACGGTGTCGGCACCGCCGCACGTCAGCCGTCACGCATCCGCATGCAGCCGCCGATGCAGCGGCCCGAGCGCCATCGACAGCGCGACGCAGCCCAGCAGCACGATTGTCAGCGTGAACATCGACGCCCTGAAGCCCTGCACGTAATCGAGCGCGGCCGGATGCACGCCGAGCCGCGCGAAGAACACGCCGCCGATCGTCGCGGCGCCGACCGCCGCGCCGATCTGCAGCATCGCGCTGACCATCCCGGACGCGACTCCCGCGCGGGCCGCATCGACTTCCGCGAGTACGATCCGCACGACCGACGGCAGCACGAGCCCTTGCCCGATGCCGATCGCCGCGATGCCCGCATAGAAGCCGGGCCCCGGCGCGCCGTCGCGGGCGAGCGCGGCGGCGATCGCGACGCCGGCCGCGAGCATCGCGAAGCCGAGCGTGAGCACGCGATACCCGCCGAAGCGGGCGACGAGGCGCGTCGTCAGCAGCGGGCTCGCGAGGAAACCGAGCCCGAGCGGCAGGATCGCGAACCCGGACGCGAGCGGCGACCAGTTCAGGCAGCCCTGCAGATAGATCCCGTAGCTCAGGAAGAACGCACTCAGCGTGTAGAACAGGAACGCGAGCAGGAGCCCGAGCGCGACGACCGGGTTGCGGAGCAGCCGCACGTCGAGCAGCGGATCGTGGCCGCGCGCGAGCCGGCGCGCTTCGACCGCCAGCAGCGCGCCGAGCATCGGCAGCGCGCCGACGCCGCACGCGATCATCCACAGCGGCCAGCCGGCTT
>NZ_BCPP01000862.1:0-3081 GCF_016586125.1 Burkholderia sp. E168m23 | reverse complement strand
TGAAATCGACCGCGTTGTTCGCGTCCGGTGTGTTCTTCGCGGGCGTGGTCGGCGATACGCTCGGCGGCTGGCTCTGCGACCGGATCTACCGAAAGACCGGCAACCTCGCCGTAATAACTTCGTATAGCATACATTATACGAAGTTATACGATCGGCTTCGCTCATCGTCATCGCGAGCGGGTCCATCGTCGGGTTCGTGCGCTGGCCGCCCGCAAATGCGCGAAGCTGCGCGGCCACGTATTGCGCAGGCTGGCCGGCGAGACTCGGATACGCCTGGCTGAGCGACGTGCCCTTCACGCCGTGGCAGCCCATGCACGCGTCGGTCACGCGCGGCCACGGGCCGCCGTCGGCGTCATCGGCTTGCGCGGCCGTATCGATATGGTGCTGCAGGCGATAGAAGCCGAGCAGCGTCGGGCCGTAGAGCGCCAGCGCCGCGCCGATCACCACGAGCGCCGCGACCAGCAGCATGCGTTTCTTCATCTTCGCTCTCCTAAGCACGACGCAGCGCATTGAGCGCCTGAAGCGCGCTTTGGTGACCGGAACGCACGGCGCCGTCCATGTAGCCGGCCCAGATGTTCGCGGTCTCGGTGCCCGACCAGATCAGGTTGCCGCACGGCGCGCGCAGCGCGTCGCCGTGCGCGCTCCAGAAGCCGGGCGGAATCGCCGACACGCACGTGAGCGTCCACGGGTCGGCGAGCCCCCAGTCGCGATCGTGATACGACACCGGCGCGCGCGCTTCGTCGCCCCACGCCTGCGCATAGAGATCCATGTGCATCTGCTTCGCGGCCTGCGGGTCCGACGGCACCAGCGCATTCCGGACGAACGCGTTGATCACGCCGATCTCGCCGCCCGGCGGCGAATTGTCGTAAGCCCAGAACACCGGCCCGTCGGTCTGGAAGATGTGACCGTTCAAGCCCTTGTCGCGCCAGAACGGGCGACGGTAGACCATCGCCGTCTTGCGCGCCGGCGAATGGGCCGGCCACGCGCGTTGCAACGCGATGCGCTTGTCAGGCAGCGGCGGGTCGAACTGCACCTGGTGGCAGAGCGCCGGATGCAGCGCCATCACGACCTTTTTCGCGCGCACCGTGCCGCGATCGGTCTGCAACGTGACGACGTCGCGATCCCAGCCGACGATCCGCCGCACCGGCGACGACAGCCGCACCTTGTCGCCCAGCTGCTGCGCCATCCGGATGCTGAGGAGCTGCGAGCCGCCGACGAAGCGGGTTTCCTGCGCGCTGTGCTTGATCGAGTCGAGCTGCGCGTAGTCGCAATCGGCGGAGTTGATCATCGACAGGAAGTGCAGCAGCCCCATCTTCGCCGGCGCGACGCCGCCCGACAGCGAGATCGACGCGTTCCAGCCCATCCGGTCTTCCGCCTTGATGCCCTGCGTCGCGAGCCAGTCGCCGACCGACAGCCGGTCGAGTTCGCCGGCCTTCGGCGACGTCCACGGCGCACCGGACGGCACGTCGCGCGACAATCGGCTCAGCTTCGCCGCGACGGCCTCGTCGGTGCCGAACGTGCCCTCCAGGTCGATCTCGGCGCGCCCGTCGCCGCCGAGAATCACCGTCTTGCCCGCGTAGTAGCTCGGGAACGTGCCGACCTCCAGCTCGCGGGCGAGATCGGCGACCGCCGTCTGGCCCGGGCCGATCCACTGGCCGCCGACTTCGGTCACGTGGCCGCCGCCCACGTCGTAGTTCAGCGTGCGGCCGCCCACGCGGTCGCGCGCCTCGAGCACGACGAAGGATTCGCAGCCCGCGTAGCGCAGGTCGCGCGCGGCCGTCAGGCCGGCCAGCCCGGCGCCGACGATCGCGACGTCGAGCACGTCGCCTTCATGGCCGGCGGCCGGCGCCGCATCGGCCTTCGCCCGTGCGGCTCCGAGGGCAAGACCGCCCGCCGCGACCGACGCGCCCGCGACCTTGAGCCACTGCCTGCGCTCCGGGTCGGCCGCCCCGCTGATGGATGACTTCCTGGACATGATCTGTGAATGACGCCTGCAATGGGCGCGAACGGCGGCCGCCCTTGCGGCGTGCTGCCTTCGCTCGCGCGGAATCTGACGACGGGATGCGATCCCGATCCGCTTCACCTGCCGCCGGCGCGCCTGCCCCGCACGAGGCACGCGAATCCGGTTCGCATTCCGGTCTGTACACGCGCCGTACCACCCTGTACCGATAAGGATTTTCCGGCGCCCCGAATTAGTACATGTTGCAAAAGATAGGTCATGATACATAAAACAGGATCGAAAAAAAAAGACAGGGTATTCCCCGGTCGGGCGGGGCGTTGCAGCGCGCCCGACAGGTCGGGGAAAGACCGCGCACGCGATGGCGACCGGTGCGGCCCGCGCGTCTGCGTTCGGTTGCGCGGGCCGTACGGTAGTATGGCGATTCGATGGAACCCCGCTGAATCCGAACGAGTGGCCATGCCCGAATTTTCTTCATCTCCCGGCGCCGGCCAAGGCGCGCAAGCGCTCGTCCTCATCGCCGAGGACGAACCCGAGATCGCCGAGATCCTGACCGCCTATTTCGCGCGCAACGGCCTGCGCACCGTGCACGCCGCCGACGGCCGCCGCGCGCTCGAACTCCACCTGTCGCTGAAGCCCGACCTCGTGCTGCTCGACGTGCAGATGCCGCACGTCGACGGCTGGAAGGTGCTCGCCGAGATTCGCCATCGCGGCGACACGCCGGTCATCATGCTGACCGCGCTCGACCAGGACATCGACAAGCTGACCGGGCTGCGGATCGGCGCCGACGACTACGTGGTCAAGCCGTTCAACCCCGCCGAAGTCGTCGCGCGGGCGCAGGCCGTGCTGCGCCGGTCGATGGCCGGCTCGCGCCAGGAAGAGCAGCGCGTGCTGCGCGCCGCACCGTTCGAGATCGATCTCGAGCACCACGAAGCGACGGTCGAAGTCGACGGCGCGCGCCACACGCTCGTGCTCACGCTCACCGAATTCAAGCTGCTCGCGCAGCTCGCGCGTGCACCGCGCCGCGTGTTCAGCCGCGCCGAGCTGATGGCGACCTGCCTGCCGGAAGGCGACGCGCTGGAACGCACGGTCGACAGCCACGTCAGCAAGCTGCGCAAGAAACT
>NZ_BCPP01000861.1:0-3083 GCF_016586125.1 Burkholderia sp. E168m23 | reverse complement strand
AGAATGGATTCATGCAAACGTGAAACGCTGACGCCAATGGCCTTCGCGGCATCTGGCGCGCGCATGTATCCAGTCGCATCCTCGGCCATTGCTTTGGCCGAATCCAGGCCCAGGACGCAATCGGACTTCTGGGCAGCGACATCGATGATGATTTGCAGCAGGGGCTCGAGCGTCGTGCCCTGGCACACCTTGCGCAGACTGATGTACCAGTCGCCGAGCAAGGTGTTCAGTGTGCGGGCATCCTTGCGACCGGCGGCAATGCGCTGCTCGACGTGATTCCGAAAACCGGTTGGCCAGTCGGTCAACAAGGCTTCGAGCGGCGAGAGGAATTCGACCGCGTCGGTGACGAATTTCGGCAATGCCGCGCCGCGCGGCAACCCGGGGCGCGTCGGGTCCGTATATTGGCAGAGAGTACGAATGACCTTCACCAACACATTGATGTCCACGCCGTGCAGGGGCGGCTTCACGCTGCCAGCCTGCTGCCCGTTGCTCGCAATCAGCGTCGACAGCCACTGCTGCGCCCGGGTCGCCGGCACACGCGGCAGGCTGCTCAGGTCATGGCCGCACGAGCACAATCCAATGTAGAGCCGCTCCGGCGAAAGGTGCTTCCCGCACGCGTTGCACTGGTCGACCAGCAGGATTCTATGGTGCGGACATGCGGTGACATAAGCGTGTTCCCAGTGATGTCGCAGGTAAGGCGATTCAGCCAGACACCCCGGACACACGGCGTCAGACTGAGCACGGTGCAGACGTCCCCAATCCCGGGTGAGGTTTTCCTGCTGCCTGGTGAATTCGGTCCATGCCGGCTCCAGGCCGAGGTTACGCGCTACGTCATCCGTGCGAGTGAGCAAGGCGCGGCGATTGCGCTCGATACCCGCCGTACTTGCCAGGTCGCGCCAGTTGAAAAGGGCATTGTCGGCGGAGAGACGCCGGTAATACCCCATCCCGGATTCGTCGTCCCGGGGGGCATAGGTGAGAACTAGGCTCATTGCTTATCTCCTGACTTTTTTCGAACCGGTACGGACGTCGCGTTGCTCATCAGAACGTGAACGTATGCCTGTTTCAGGGCCGCCGGGTCCACGCCCGGGCCATCGATTCCCGAATCCTGGAAAGCCGGTCTGTGCGGTGACCCAGCGTGGCTAACGTATTCAGTTGCCCTCTGGCAGTCTGCGTATGTAATGGCGCGCGGTGCTTCGTTCGCCTTCAGACTGGCCAGCTCGCGCATGAAGTCAGCGAGTACCCCAATCAGACCCCCGGTGAGCAGATAGCTCTGCTGCGTCAGCACGCGTGGGGGCACGTCAATCGGATAGCCCGCCGCCGAGAACAGGCGCGCATAATTCACAACGCACGAGATGTAGGCTGCCATCTGGTCAGCGATGCTTGCGTCGTACGGAAGGAAATTGCGAGCAGGGCAAGCACGACGACGCAGCTGTTCATTTGCTGAAAAAAGTCGTTCGAGTCGCGGAATGCCGAAGAGAATCAGCGTCATGTCGAGCGTGTCCGCCAGGGTCTTGAGCCAGTCGCTGGCTGCGCGCGGAGGCACCCGTGACCCTTCATCTACGAGGTGCGATATCTCGTCAAAAATCACGACACGTGTGCCAGCCAGACGAAGCTGCGTCACCATCAAGTCGAACATCGCGCCCGCCGTCATGCTGCCTGGAACCTGGATGCCCAAAGCACGCAGCACACTTTTAGGAAGCAGTTTGGCCGTTGCGGATTGGGGCACCTCAACAACTAGGACGGGCACATGGCGCCGTCCATCGATGCGGTTTTCAGGGTAGTCGCGAGACAGGTTGGCGATGAGCGAGGATTTGCCCACACCGCTCGGACCAGGAACCCGAACGACTTTGGGCGCAAAGCCAGTAAGGGCGTCATCGATGCGCCGTTTGAGCGCAGTGAGGTGCTCCACAAACATGGGATGCGGAAGTTCGCAGGCCTCAATGTCTCTGCGCAGTTGTTGAGCTGGCGTCACAGCAGTTTCTCTCCGGTGTTTCTGTTTACGATGTGCATTAAAGGCGCGTTGTCGTACGAGATGGCGTCGGGCTGAAGGTCTTCCGCCGGCAACGACTGATTGGTCGAAGGTGCAGGCCCGAACGGCGCTGTCGCTGAAAGCGGCCGGTCGATGGCCCTCTGGACAGCCGAGTCGTCTTTGGCGCGGCGCACGGTTTCCTTGTTTTCCTCGCGCTTACCGCGGGTTCTGCGCTTATCGGCTTTCCGGTTTCCGGTGACCGCCTCGTCCATGTCACGCTCGAATTGGACCTTTTCGTCCGGGACCGTCCAGTTAGCCATGCCCGAATCGAATCGCGCTTTGGCTTCAGCAAAGGTCCACGCCGGCGTGTCCTCACGAACGTGTTCGTGCGTCAGCGTGACGAGCGGAAGGTCATCTCCCTCGTACACGTATGCCTGGCGGAAGTCGTCGGGGTTGTAGACTACGTGGAGCTGCGAGTGGTCGCCGTACTTGGCCAGCAGATACGACATGGCTTTGCCGCGGTACCTGAATCCATGCTCAAGCGTGATTCCCGTCTTGGCGCTCAACACGCACATCTTGTTTTCAAAGAGTGCAGCCATCCATTCACGACGCGCCGGCGGCATGGTGATGGGTTGTCCCATTTCTTCGGTCTGGTAGGTCAGGCGCTCAAGCGGCGTCTTTCCCTTGACCGAATCGACCAGCAGTTCGTCCCAACGCAGCCGGTCGAGCGGGGTGTTGACCCAGACCTCATATAGCCACCTGACAATCCATTTCTCGAACGCGTCGAGGGTCATCAAGTCGTCGCCTAGCGCCTCCGGGTCGCGCACGCCATCCTTTCCTTCAAAGCGCGTGCAGCCCGAGAGAAGCTGCAATGCCTCCTTGAGCGCTCTGTTCAGGCGTTCGATGAATGGTTTGCCTTGAGCTTCCTTTGCTTTGCAGTGCTTGACATCCATTCCAAGACGCTCAAGGCGGACGATTCGTCCGCCCTTGGTCTCCGGACCATTATCAAAAATGACCAGTACGGGCGTGCCATAAATGTTCAGCGCATGAGCGATACCAAGCTCCTTGAACCGGGCTGCCTTGGCAGGCGTCAGATACATCTCAAGGCACACCA
>NZ_BCPP01000860.1:0-3098 GCF_016586125.1 Burkholderia sp. E168m23 | reverse complement strand
TAACGCATCGCCGCGGCATTGTCGCCGTCGATCGAGCCGAAGTTGCCCTGCCCGTCGATCAGCATGTAGCGCAGCGAGAAGTCCTGCGCCATCCGCACGATCGTGTCGTAGACCGCGGTATCGCCGTGAGGGTGATATTTACCGATCACGTCACCGACGATACGCGCCGACTTCTTGTACGCGCGGTTCCAGTCGTTGTTCAGTTCGTGCATCGCGAACAACACGCGCCGGTGCACGGGCTTGAGGCCATCGCGGACATCCGGGAGGGCACGTCCGACGATCACGCTCATCGCGTAATCGAGATACGAACGGCGCATTTCCTCCTCTAGGGAGGTGGGCAGGGTCTCTTTGGCGAATTGATCCATGTATCCGTATCGTTTCGGAGCGAAGACGGCGAACGCCTTTCGCGTGGGCGCTGCATGCGCAACGCAACGCGAGATTCTAACATGCGCCCATCAGCCGCCAATCCGCCTCCCCCTCTATATGTAAACAGCAAAAATCGCGGTCGCCGCGAATCGGCCGAAATCGCGTGCGACTCGACGTCGCAGGCGGTCGCCCCCGCGTTTCATGCGCACGAGTAAACAACTGCATGCATTCACGCAATTTCGCCGCCCCGCTCTTGACAATCTCTAAAAGTTACGGCAGGCCGGTGTTGCGCATGCACCACAAAGTTGAAGCGATCTTGGGGTGGGGAGGATTTTTTTTCGTAGGAAGGGAACGATATGGCAAAATGCCAACGCACTGAAAGTTAGACGCTGCTCGAAGTCTACACAGAGCGGTGCCGCGTTTTTTGTGCCGCACCAATGTTATACTTCGAGCAATGTATGACTTGTCACCGTCAACAGGCTCGCAGTAAACCTGCGGTAATCTCAATTTCGAGAGGAGAAATATGAATAAACTTTCAAAGCTCGCGTTCATTGCAGCTACCGCAGTTATGGCTGCATCCGCTTCGGCACAGTCGGTGCCGGCGTCGCGTCAAGCCGTCAATGACAACTGGGTGAACGGCACGGGCGAATGGGTGTGGATGAACGGCACGAACGAGCTCTGCTGGCGCGATGCGTTCTGGACGCCGGCCACCGCCAACGCGAAGTGCGATGGCGCACTGGTCGCCCAGGCACCGCAGCCGCCGGTCGCTCCGGTCGCTCCGGCCATCACGAGCCAGAAGATCACGTATCAAGCTGACGCACTGTTCGACTTCGACAAGGCAACGCTCAAGCCGCTGGGCAAGCAAAAGCTGGACGAACTGGCTTCGAAGATCGAAGGCATGAACACGGAAGTGGTCGTCGCAACGGGCTACACGGACCGCATCGGTTCGGACAAGTACAACGACCGTCTGTCGCTGCGCCGTGCGCAAGCCGTGAAGTCGTACCTGGTCAGCAAGGGTGTGCCGGCCAACAAGATCTACACGGAAGGCAAGGGCAAGCGCAACCCGGTTACGACTGGCTGCAACCAGAAGAACCGCAAGCAACTCATCGCCTGCCTCGCACCGGACCGCCGCGTGGAAGTCGAAGTGGTTGGTACGCAGCAAGTGCAGAAGACGACCGTTCCGGCAAACTAAGCCGCGGTTTTCGACTGCTTCAAAGCCCCGCTCCGGCGGGGCTTTTTCATTGACGCCCGTCCAGGCGCTCGCTGGCCTCGTCGTCCGCCCGCTTATATACTCGGGGCTGACGCACCGAAGCACCGCCCTCCTCTCGTAGCCCGTTTGCCGACATGACCAACGCCGATCCGCACGAACTCCAGAAATTCAGCGACCTCGCCCACCGATGGTGGGATCCGAATGCCGAATTCAAACCGCTGCACGACCTGAACCCGGTCCGGCTCGGCTGGATCGACGCGCATGCGCACCTGGCCGGCAAGCGCGCACTCGACATCGGTTGCGGCGGCGGCATCCTGTCCGAATCGATGGCCGGGCTCGGCGCCCAGGTGAAAGGCATCGACCTGTCGACCGAGGCGCTCGGCGTGGCCGACCTGCACAGCCTCGAAAGCGGCATTTCGGTCGAGTACGAGGCGATCGCCGCCGAAGCAATCGCCGCGCGCGAACCGGGCACCTACGACGTCGTCACATGCATGGAAATGCTCGAGCACGTACCGTCGCCCGGCGACATCGTGGCCGCGTGCGCGACGCTCGTGAAACCGGGCGGCTGGGTGTTCTTCTCGACGCTGAACCGCAACCTGAAGTCCTACCTGTTCGCCGTGATCGGCGCGGAATACATCGCGCAAATGCTGCCGAAGGGCACGCACGATTACGCGCGGTTCATCCGCCCGTCGGAACTGGCCGGCTTCGTGCGCGCGACGGATCTGCACATCGTCGAGATCAAGGGCATCACGTACCACCCGATCGGCAAGCGCTTCGCGCTGTCGAACGACACCGACATCAACTACCTGGTTGCGTGCCGTCGCGGCGCGTGACCCTCCACCCGGCATGACGACTCCCCTTTCGACCGCGCGGATCGCAGACGAACCGCGCCTGTTGCACTGCGATGCGGTCCTGTTCGATCTGGATGGCACGCTCGCCGACACGGCGCCCGACCTCGCGGCAGCCGTCAACAAGATGCAGCGCGAGCGCGGCCTGCCCGAAACGTCGCTCGACGTGTTGCGGCCGCTGGCCTCGGCCGGCGCGCGCGGCCTGCTCGGCGGCGCGTTCGGCATCGATCCTCACACGCCCGGCTACGAAGCGATGCGCGACGAGTTCCTGGCCAACTACGCGACCGATCTGTGCGTGCATACGACGCTGTTCCCCGGCATCGGCGACGTGCTCGACGAACTCGATGCGCGCGGCGTACGCTGGGGCATCGTCACGAACAAGGCGATGCGGCTCACCGCACCGCTCGTCGAGCTGCTCGGCCTCGCGCCGCGCGCCGCCTGCGTCGTCGGGGGCGACACAACACCGCACTCGAAACCGCATCCGGCCCCGCTGCTGCATGCCGCCGAGCAACTGACACTCGCGCCCGAGCGTATCGTCTACGTGGGTGACGACCTGCGCGACATCCAGGCCGGCAGCGCCGCGGGCATGGCTACGGTCGCGGCCGCATACGGCTATTGCGGCGACGGTATCGCGCCGGCCGACTGGCAAGCCCAGCACCTCGTCGGCACGACGC
>NZ_BCPP01000859.1:0-3099 GCF_016586125.1 Burkholderia sp. E168m23 | reverse complement strand
ACGCAGCGCTTCGTCGACCAGTTCGCGCGCGTCTACACGCCGATCGTATTCGCGGTCGCGCTGCTGGTCGCGGTGGTGCCGCCGCTCGTGATGGGCGGCGCATGGCACGACTGGATCTACCGCGCGCTCGTGCTGCTCGTGATCGCTTGCCCGTGCGCGCTGGTGATCTCGACGCCGGTGACGATCGTGTCGGGGCTCGCGGCCGCGGCGCGGCGCGGGATTCTCGTGAAGGGCGGCGTCTATCTGGAAGAAGGGCGCAAGCTCGCGTGGCTCGCGCTCGACAAGACCGGCACGATCACGCACGGCAAGCCGGTGCAGACCGACTTCGACGTGCATGCGGACGATGCCGACGCGGCGCGCGTGCGGCACCTCGGCGCGAGCCTCGCGGCGCGCTCCGATCACCCGGTGTCGCAGGCGATTGCCGCCGCGGCCCGCGCCGCCGGCACGGCGGCCTTCGCCGACGTGCAGGACTTCGAAGCGATCGTCGGGCGCGGCGTGCGCGGCACGATCGACGGCACGCGCTACTGGCTCGGCAATCACCGCCTCGTCGAGGAACTCGAGCGCTGCTCGACGGCTCTCGAGGCGAAGCTCGACGCGCTGGAGCGGCAGGGCAAGAGCGTCGTCGTGCTGGTCGACGCCACGCGCGTGCTCGGCATCTTCGCGGTGGCCGACACGATCAAGGACACGAGCCGCGACGCGATCGCGGATCTGCACGCGCTCGGCATCCGCACCGCGATGCTGACGGGCGACAACCCGCATACCGCGCTGGCGATCGCCAGGCAGGCGGGCATCGACGACGCGCGCGGCAACCAGTTGCCGGAAGACAAGCTCGCGGCGGTCGAGGAACTGGCGGCGGGCGGCGCGGGCGCGGTCGGGATGGTCGGCGACGGGATCAACGATGCGCCGGCGCTCGCGCGCGCCGACATCGGCTTCGCGATGGGCGCGATGGGCACCGACACGGCGATCGAGACGGCCGACGTCGCGCTGATGGACGACGACCTGCGCAAGATTCCCGCATTCGTGCGGCTGTCGCGCGCGACGCACCGCGTGCTGGTGCAGAACATCGGCTTCGCGCTCGGCGTGAAGGTCGTGTTCCTCGGCCTCACGGTCGCGGGGCTCGGGACGATGTGGATGGCCGTCTTCGCCGACGCGGGCGCGAGCCTGATCGTCGTGGCCAACGGCTTGCGGCTGCTGTCGTCCTCCGGGGCGTTTGGCGGCGCACCGGCCAAGCGTTGAGGAGCGGACGATGAGCTTTCTGAAACGGATACTCGGCGGCCATGGCGGCGGCCACGGCAGCGGGCACGGCAATAGCGGAAACGGGGGCCATGGCGGCCACGGTGGCGGGCATCACGGCGGGTCGCGCCTGGGCGGCCACGATGCGCGCGGGCGCGATCGCCACGGCTGGGGCTGGCAGGCGCCGGCCGACGCCGGTGGCGGGCAAGGCGGCCAGCGCGGCAACGTGCCGCTGAGCCAGCTCGCGTGCGCGGGCTGCGGCGCGCTCAACGCAGCGGATGCACGCTTCTGCGCGCAGTGCGGCGCGGCGCAACGCGGCAAGGCGTGCAGCCGCTGCCATGCGGCGCTGGCGGCCGACGCGCGGTTCTGTCCCGGCTGCGGGACGCAGGCTGCTTGAGGATCTCCGCGAATTCGCGCCGGCTACGCATACGCACGAGCCGGCGCGCTGCGTTCAAGGCCGGCGCACCGGCATGCCCGATGTCGTCTCGTGCATCCTCGCACCAGCAATATCGTCGCGGTCCGTCCAGATGCACGGCGCCACGGCACACCCGTCGCTCAGCGCAGCGGCAGGTGAATTTCGGTGCGCAGGTCGGCCGGCGCCGTATCCATCGGCGTATTGAGGTATAGCTCGAACGGCGGCGCGTCGGCGGCTTCGCGGCCCGAGTGGCGCAGCCAGTCGCCGTACAGCCACTGGTAGGCCGTTTTCAGGTCCGCATACGGCCCCGTATGCAGCAGCACCGCGTATTCGCCGCCGGCGATCGTCACCCGCTCGACCGGCGGCACGGGTGCGACGTCCGGCGCGCCGTCGGCCGGCATGAAGCACGCTTTCGCGCGCAACTGCGCTTCGGGCGTCGTGTCCGGATCGTCGTAGAAAATCCCGATCATCTTCGCGCCCGGCCCGATCAGCCCGTGCTGCCCCACCCACGCGCCGATCCGCCCGAACGCGTCCCCCACCTTCATGTACGCACCGGTGTGCGTTACCGCGTAGCCGCGCAGTTCCGGCAGGCGCCGGATCTCGACCTCGTGCTTGAACATGTCTGCCTCTCCTCGCTGTAGTGGATAAATCGGCCGGTGGGTGCCGGTGCGCCGGTGCTGCGCGGGCAGCACGCCGTACGCGTCGCGAAACGCCCGCGCGAATGCGTGCGTCGACCCGTAGCCCGCGCGCCGCGCGATTTCATCGAGCGGCCGCGCGGTGCAGACCAGATCCTCGGACGCCCGCACGATCCGCATCCGCCGCACGGTCAGCACGATCGACTCGCCGTACAGCGCGCGGTAGACGCGCTGCCAGTGATACGGCGACAGGCACGCGACTTCGGCGAGCCGGTTCAGGTCGAGCGGGCCGTCGAGATGCGCGCTGATGTACGCGTGGACCCGCGCCACGCTTGCCGCGTAGCGCACCCACGCGGGCGGGTCGGTTTTCGTTTCGGCTGGAGTCATCGGCGTGTCCGGGCTGGAACCGACGCCACGGTAGCACGGGCAGAATGGACAAATCTTGCGGAAATGCCGGACACCCGTCGATGCGGCCCTTTTTGAGTTCAACGAAATGGGGTCTTGCCCCTCCGGGATCTATGACTAAAGTTAAAGACGGTGAAATCGGGTGAACGCGTCATTTTTCTCGGGTAAGTTGCCCGGACGGAGCAGCACGCTTTTCGAATTACGCAGGTCGTTCGTCGATGTTCAATCGCCACACCACGTTTTCGGGAGAAGAAGAAATGGATGCTTCCAGCTTCATCACGTCGCTGCAGGCCACGCTAGGCGGATACCTGCCCAAGATCGCCGGCGCGATCGGCATCCTGGTGATCGGCTGGCTGATCGCCGTCGCGGTGCGGGCCGGTGCGCTCCGGCTGCTCAACGCGCTGAAGGTCG
>NZ_BCPP01000858.1:0-3101 GCF_016586125.1 Burkholderia sp. E168m23 | reverse complement strand
CGATTATAGACGGAACGTTTACATCACGGCGAGCGGCGCGATGGCGCGTGTTTACCCGCACGCAGCGGCGCCCGGCGGCGATTCGGCGGGCAAGGTGGACGCGTCTTGGGAAACCGGGTATCCTTGCCGTCTTGCCAATCGTGGGCGGCCTGTATATGGGGTCGCTTCACTGTCTCACGCGCCCGTAGCTCAATGGATAGAGTACTGCCCTCCGAAGGCAGGGGTTGCTGGTTCGATCCCAGCCGGGCGCGCCAAGAAAATGATAAAAATCAAGGAGTTGGTGTAGCGCCTCTAGCGCTGGGCAAGTTCGTACGGAAATCATACGGAAATGCGCCATGCACCAAAGCGCGTCAGTCGAGGCCCTCGGCCTTGCTCCCTGTTCTCTAAAGCTGCTCCGCGTTATCCTGCCGAAAATCTCCCGGCTCTAAACTGCCGACGCCCAATGTTGCGTGGCCAAGGCGGCTGCTCGTAGACAATCTCCCCCTTTTTCGCAGCTTTGAGCGATCTGGTCTGACGGCGTCCAACGTTGGAAAATGGCATCCGGCGGTCGGCTCTTTCCGACCCTTAGCGGTCGTCGATATTTCTAGAAAGCGGACGTTCGACGCCGCGTTGGCGACCGTTGGACTCATGTGGGCTACGACTTGATGACGCAACGATACCCGCAAGCGTCGCGCAGACGGTCTCGATGTTGTCTGGGCGGAGGTTTGTCGCGCTGAGTAGCAAGCCACCTTGTGCGTTGCTGCGGCGAAGGTACCAGGCGGAGAGTGCCGAAGGCGCGAGGCCATGCGCCCGGGCAATGCCGACAACCATGCGGTCGTCGGCGGTTTGTGGCAGCGGTGCGATCACCCCCAGGCCCGCCATCATGGTGCCCGGCAGAAACTTGTTGACATGCGCCAGCGTCAGGCGTCGGCGCTCCGCATAGAGCGCCTTCATCTGTCGCAGGTGCCGCAGGTAGTGTCCATTCCTCAGAAACTCCGTCACCGCCAATTGGGTGGTCCGGTTCGGAGCTGGGGACAACACGGCGGCTACCTCAACCAGACGCTCCGCCACTGAGCGTGGGGCAACGACGAAACCCAGGCCGAGCCCCGGGCTGATCGTCTTGCTGAACGCGCCGATGTGAACCACACACTCGGCACCTTCGCCTGCAGCAAGGGCCGGTGCGGCGCGGCCTTCGAGCTGTAGTTCTCCGAGATAGTCGTCTTCGATGATCCAGGCACCCCTTGTCGCCGCCCAGTCGAGCAGCGCATGCCTTCGTGCCGGCGACAGGGTCACGCCGAGCGGGGCATGCTGGCCCGGCGTGACCAACGCCAGCAAAGCATCTGGCGCGCTGGCGACGCCAGCCTCCACTCGCAGCCCATCGGCATCGACAGGTACGGGTATGACCGCTGCACCGATGATTTCCAGCGCGCGTCTTCCCAGTGGATAGCCTGGCTCCTCGAGCCACGCCTTGCGTCCATGCGCGCGCAGTGCGGTCAGTGCCAGCATCAGGCTTTGCCGGTATCCGCTGGTGACGATGACCTGATCGGGATGACATTGCATCTGCCGGCTTACGGCCAGGTGGCTCGCGATCTGGGCTCGCAGGGCAGGTTCGCCGCGCGGATCGGCATAGGCCGTGTAAGCGAAGGCATCGGCGCGTACGGCACGCGTGCGCATGCGGGCCCAGAGCTTGGCTGGGAATGCGTCGTGGGCCGGTACGCCCATCTGGAATGGAAGCGGGGCGCTCGAAAATGGGCGGGTGAAATCCGCTAGAGGCCCGTCAAGGGAAGCCTCGCCATCCGCTCGCTCCGCGGGCAGCCGCGCGCAAACGTGTGTGCCCGAGGAGCCTGCACCGAATACCAGATTCTCGGCGATCAACCGATCGTAGGCCACGCGGACGGTGCCGCGGGCGACGCCAAGTTGCGCAGCGAGGTCCCGGCCGGAAGGCAGGCGCTGTCCGGGTACGAGCCGGCCCTCGACGATTGCCTGGCGCAGGCTCGCATGGATCTGGTCGCCGATCGGCTCGGCGATGGCACGGTCCACCAGGATGGACAGCGCAGCGGGCGAATTCGGTTGATTCATTTTTGGGCCAGTCGTTTCGCCAGTTTTTGGGCCTGTTTCTCTAATGCCCAGCGGAGTAACGTTGCGTTATGACATGGATCGCGGCGCAAGTCGATAGGCGGCTTGGACGCGACGGCGACACTATTCGCATCACCCACGGAGAAGGACCGAGATGACCCGCATGAACTGGCAAGAGACCGCACCGGACGGCGCAAAGGCGCTTTTTGGTATCCACCACTACGTCACGAAGAAGACGAATCTCCCCGAGGAACTTGTCCACCTCGTGTTTCTCCGCGTCTCGCAAATCAACGGGTGCGCGCATTGCATCGACATGCATAGCCGCGATCTCAGAAAAACCATGTCCGTCGACAAAATTACGCTGGTGCCAGTGTGGGATGAGGTTGCGCACTTGTTCACCGATCAGGAGCGTGCCGCGCTGGCCTGGTCTGAGGAAGTCACGCGTGTCAGCGAAACGCATGCATCGGATGAAGCCTATGCCGCTGCTGCGGCGGCATTTTCGCCGAAGGACCTGGTTGACCTCACGATCGCCATCGCCGCGATGAACGCGTTCAATCGTCTCGGTGCGCCTTTCCGGGTGCCTGTTGCTGCCGTGGCGTAATTAACGCGGCGCGTACCCTGAAATCGTTTTGCCGAGCCTCTCTGGGCTGCGTTATGCCGGACGCTTCAAACCGGAGGCACGGCAATCGTTCATGATTATCGTCGCTCACGATTGCACGTGAGTGCAACGTTCACGGTCAAGCAGCGCCTGCTTGCGGTCAATGCCCCATGCATAGCCCCAAAACCTTCCATCAGTTCTGACTACGCGATGGCAAGGGATCGCAACGGCTAGCGGGTTGCCAGCGCAAGCGCTGGCAATATCAAGCTCCGACACGTCAGTTCCAACGAGGCGCGCGACCTGCGCATAGCTCAGTGTGCTTCCCACCGGAATTTTGCGAAGCACTTGCCAAACACGCTGTTGGAAAGCGGTGCCTCGAATATCGAGGGGGAGGTTCTTGTCGATAGCGGGCTGCTCGATCATACCGACGACGTTTGCCACCAACGCT
>NZ_BCPP01000857.1:0-3125 GCF_016586125.1 Burkholderia sp. E168m23 | reverse complement strand
GCGCCGCGCGGCGGCGCGACACTGGCTTCGACGGCCGGATCGAACGTGCGTTACGCCTTTGACAGCGCCTTCAGCGCGAGCTTGATGCCTTCGGACACGCCGGTGCCGGCCGGCACGTTCTTGATCGCGGCGAGGCCTTCCTTTTCGGAGTAGCCGAGCGCGAGCAGCGCGTTGAGGATGTCGGTCGCGTGGTCGGACGGCGACGCGGCGCCGGCGAGCGCGCCGAGGTCGGCGCCGAGCTTGCCCTTCAGTTCGAGCAGCAGGCGCTCGGCGGTCTTCTTGCCGATGCCGGGCAGGCGCGTGAGGCGGGCGGCGTCCTGCATCGTCACGGCCTGCGCGAGCTCCTGCACGCTCATGCCGGACAGCACGGCGAGCGCCATGCGCGCGCCGATGCCGGTGATCTTCAGCAGCTCGCGGAAGGTCGTGCGCTCCTGCGGCGTCAGGAAGCCGTACAGCAGGTGCGCGTCCTCGCGGACGATCTGCTGCGTGAGCAGCACGACACGCTCGCCCGTTTGCGGCAGGTTGTAGAAGGTGCTCATCGGCACGTCGATTTCGTAGCCGACGCCGTTGCAGTCGACGAGCAGATGAGGCGGGTTCTTTTCGAGCAGGATGCCGGCGATGCGACCGATCATGGAGGACGGGATGCGAGGAAGAAAGCGCGAGTGTAGCGCACGCGCGGCGCAATGCCGATGGGCGCGGCCGTCAGGCCGAAGCGGCGCGTGTCGCGGGTATGTCGGGTGAGGGTAAAGCGGGCAAGCGGCCAACCCGGTCCAGGCGGCCCACGCAGTGGAGCCGACGCGTCGGGCCACGGGCCGCGATGCGCGGCAGCGTCAGCCGACCAACCTGCCGCGCCGCACGCGCAGCCCTTTCTGCGCGAGCGCCGGCGCCAGGCCGCCCAGCGTGCTGAGCGTGTTGCCGCCGTGCGCGTGGCAGATCGCCATGCCGAGCGCGTCGGCTGCGTCGGAGCCCGGCTGGCCGGACAGGTTGAGCAGCCGCGTGACCATTTCCTGCATCTGCGTCTTGGTTGCACGGCCGTAGCCGACCACGGCCTGCTTGAGCTGCAGGGCCGTGTATTCAGCGACCGGCAGCCCGCCCGCGACGAGGCCGCAGATCGCGGCGCCGCGCGCCTGGCCGAGCAGCAGCGTCGACTGCGGGTTCACGTTGACGAACACCTTTTCGATCGCGGCCTGGTCGGGCGCGTGTTCGCGCACGATCGTCGAGACGCCCTGGAAGATCGTGCCGAGCCGGGTGGCCAGATCGGCCGTCGGTGTGCGGATCACGCCGCTCGTGACATAGGCGAGCCGGTGGCCGCTGACGTCGATGACGCCGAAGCCGGTGACGCGCAGGCCGGGGTCGATGCCGAGAATTCGCATGAGTGAGGAGAGTGGCGTGATGCAGCGATACTACAACGAATGGTGCGGCAAGCCGGTCGCCCGGTCGTGCGCGAAGGCGCCGCGCAATAAAAAAACCCGGCGGGGGTGATGCCGCCGGGTTCCCGTGCAGCGGCCGCGCGGGCCGCATGCTGCGATCAGTGACGGAAGTGACGCACGCCCGTCAGGACCATCGCGATACCGTGCTCGTCGGCCGCCGCGATCACTTCGTCGTCGCGCATCGAGCCGCCCGGCTGGATCACGCAGGTCGCGCCGGCCGCCACGACGACGTCGAGGCCATCGCGGAACGGGAAGAACGCATCCGACGCGACGGCCGAGCCGGCCAGCGTCAGGCCCGCGTTCTGCGCCTTGATGCTCGCGATGCGCGCGGAATCGACGCGGCTCATCTGGCCGGCGCCGACGCCGAGCGTCATGCCGTTGCCGCAGAACACGATCGCGTTCGACTTCACGTATTTCGCGACGCGCCACGCGAACAGCAGGTCGTCCATTTCCTTCGCGGTCGGCTGGCGCTTCGTGACGACGCGCAGCTCGCTCGGCTGCACGTTGCGCGAATCGAGCGATTGCACGAGCAGGCCGCCGCCGACGCGCTTCAGGTCGAATGCGTTGTGGCCGTCACCCAGTGCAATCTCGAGCAGGCGCACGTTCTGCTTCGCGGCGAACACCTGCTTCGCGGCGTCGGAGAACGACGGGGCGATCAGCACTTCGACGAATTGCTTCGCCACCGCCTGCGCGGCCGCTTCGTCGACTTCGCGGTTGAACGCGATGATGCCGCCGAATGCGGAGGTCGGGTCGGTCTGGAACGCCTTCGCATATGCGTCGGCCGAGTCGTTGCCCACCGCGACGCCACACGGGTTCGCATGCTTGATGATCACGCAGGCCGGCGCGTCGAACGTCTTCACGCACTCCCACGCCGCGTCCGAATCCGCGATGTTGTTGTACGACAGTTCCTTGCCCTGCAGCTGGCGGTAGTTCGCCAGCGCGCCGGCCGGCGTCGCGAGGTCGCGGTAGAACGCCGCGCTCTGGTGCGGGTTCTCGCCGTAGCGCAGGTCCTGCACCTTGTCGAATGCCAGGTTCAGCGTGGCCGGGTACGTGCTGCGCGATGCGTGCTTCAGCTCGTCGGTCAGGCTCGTCAGGTAGTTCGTGATCGCGCCGTCGTATTGCGCGGTGTGCGCGAACACCTTCGTCGCGAGGCGGAAGTTGGTCGGGTAGCCGACCGTGTTGCCGTTCGCCTTCATTTCATCGAGCACGACCGCGTAGTCGGCCGGATCGACGACGACCGTCACGTCGCGGTGGTTCTTCGCGGCCGAGCGCAGCATCGTCGGGCCGCCGATGTCGATGTTCTCGATCGCGTCGGCGAGCGTGCAGTCGTCCTTCGCGATCGTCGCGACGAACGGATACAGGTTCACGACGAGCAGGTCGATCGTCGGGATGCCGTGCTGTTCCAGCGCCTGCATGTGCTCGGGCAGGTCGCGGCGGGCGAGGATGCCGCCGTGCACCTTCGGGTGGAGCGTCTTCACGCGCCCATCGAGCATTTCCGGGAAGCCCGTGTAATCGGCCACTTCGGTCACGGGCAGGCCGGCGTCGGCGAGGAGTTTCGCGGTGCCGCCCGTCGACAGCAGCATGACGCCGAGGTCGGACAGCGACTTCGCGAAGTCGACGATGCCGGTCTTGTCGGAAACGGAAATGAGCGCTTGCTTGATCATGATGGAACCACCAATAGCCAGGGAAACGGGG
>NZ_BCPP01000856.1:0-3131 GCF_016586125.1 Burkholderia sp. E168m23 | reverse complement strand
AGCCGGCACCCTCCGTGCTGTCGACGAAGAAGCCATTGCCGAACTTCGCGGAAAACGACGGCGCAACCACGCCGCGATACTGTTTGCTGCCCTGGTAGCGCGGTGCGAACCCGCCGCCGAGCGACAACGAATACTGGTTTTCCGCGTGGGCGGCGGCGGCGAGGGTCAGGCCGGCGAGCGGCATGCAATAGCGGTAACGGCGAAGTAATGGGCGCACAATATTGAGATAAAAGTGACGAAGCCCGCAGTCTAGGTGCCGCCCCGCGCCGAGACTGTCCTGAATGTGCGGCGAATCTGTGCGCAATTGTGTTCGATTGTTGGAGATTGTCGCCCCGCTGCCCCGGCGGTCGATCGGCCGGATAGAATTCGCGTGCCGCGCCGCGCATCGGTCTGCCGGGTGGGAGATGGCGCGTGCATCCCGAGGAGTCCATGAACGAAGTTCCACTCAAATACCGTGTGCTGCTGATCGAGGACGACGATCGCCTCGCGCAGCTCGTCCGCGAATACCTCGACGGCTATGAATTCGCGGTGACGGTCGTGCGGCGCGGCGATCTCGCCGTCGCGGCGGTGCGCGAGCACCAGCCGGCCCTCGTGATCCTCGACCTGATGCTGCCGAATCTCGACGGCATGGAAGTCTGCCGGCGCATCCGTGCGTTCACCAACGTCCCGGTGCTGATCCTGACCGCGCGCGCGGACGTGTACGACCAGGTCGCCGGGCTCGAGACGGGCGCCGACGACTACGTGACGAAGCCGATCGAGCCGCGCGTGCTCGTCGCCCGCGCCCGCGCGCTGTTGCGCCGCGCGCAGCCGGCCGCGGCGGAAGCGCCTGCGGTCGCGCCCGACGCGCTCGTCTTCGGCGAGCTCGCCATTTCGCCGCCGAACCGCACCGTCACGTGGCGCGGCGAGCCGGTCGAGCTGAAGACCGCCGAATTCAACCTGCTGCTGATCCTCGCGCGTGCGGCCGGCACCGTGCTGAGCCGCGACGACATCCTGAAGCAGTTGCGCGGGATCGAATTCGACGGGCTCGACCGCTCGGTCGATTCCGGCATCTCGAAGCTGCGCCGCCGCTTCGAGGATGCGTCATCGGAGCCGCACAAGATCAAGACGATCTGGGGTCGCGGCTACCTGTTCAGCCCTTCTGCGTGGGACGAGTAAATGCTGCGCCCGTTGCTCCGGTTGTACCTCGTCGTGATCCTGTTCGTCGGTGCGTCGATCATCTTCATCCAGCTGTCGTTCGACCGGATCTTCTATGAACGCGGCGCGCAGGCGCAGCGCGATTCGCTGACGACCTATTCGTTCGTGCTGAACGACTACCTCGAACGCCATCCGGGCGCGCAGCGCGAGCTCGCATTGCGCGAACTCGCGCTGCATGGCCGCGAAGGATTCGGCTTCATGTCGATGGCCGACGCGCGTGCGCAACTGAGCGGCGCGCCGTTGCGCGATCTCGATGCCGGCAGGATCGCGATCAGCTACAACGGCAAGGATTACTACATGCCGCTCGCGGACGGCTCGGTGCTGCATGCCCGCCCGATCGAAGCGCCCGACCTCGACATCCGGATCTATGCGTACATGCTGCTCGCGCTCGCGACGCTGTTCGCGGTCGTGCTGTGGATTCACTATCACTGGCGCGACATTCGCCGGCTGCAGGATGCCGCGCGCGCGTTCGGCGCCGGAATGCTGTCGACACGCGTGAAGCTGTCGGGCAAGTCGAACATCTACGAGCTGTCGCAGCAGTTCAACGACATGGCCGCGCGTATCGAGGCGTCGATCAAGCAGCAGCGCGAAATGATGCACGGCATCTCGCATGAACTGAAAACGCCGCTCGCCCGGCTCGAATTCGGGCTCGCGCTGCTCGCCGACGCCGACGAGACGGGCCGGATGCGCGAGCGCCGCGACGCGCTGCGACGCGACGTGCGCGAACTCGACGAGCTCGTCACCGAGTTGCTGACGATCGGCCGGCTCGAACAGGGTGCGAGCGAGCTCGCGCCGATGGAAGTCGTCGTCGATGCGCTGATCGACAGCGTCGCCGGCAACGTCGCGGACGACATCGCCGATCGCGGCATCGCGCTCGACGTGTCGACGTTCGACGCGCCCGCGACCCACGTCTGCGATCCGAAGCTCGTCGCCCGCGCGCTGCTGAACCTGATTCGCAACGGCGCCCGCTATGCGTCGCGCAAGGTCGTGCTGGCCGCGACCCGCGACCCGTCCGGCGCGCTCGTGCTGAGCGTCGACGACGATGGCCCCGGCATTCCGGCCGCCGAACGCGCCCGCGTGTTCGAGCCGTTCCAGCGGCTGGATTCGAGCCGCGACCGTCAGACCGGCGGTTTCGGGCTCGGGCTCGCGATCGTGCGGCGCGTCGCGCAGGTGCACGGCGGCGACGTGCGGCTCGAGGATTCGCCGCTCGGCGGCGCGCGCTTCGTGATCACGCTGCCCGTGCGTGCGCTGCCGGACAGTCTGTTCGACGTCGCGCAGCACGTGGAAAGCACGCATGCCGATGCGCGCCGCCGCAGCGGCACGGGCACGGTCGTCCCGCTTCGATGAAAACGGCGGCGGGCGCCTACCCGCCCCCGCGTGACCGCGCCTTCGCTCAGCGCCGGCGCAACAGCGCGACGAAGAACAGGCTGCCGAACAGCGCGGTCACGATGCCGATCGGCAGGTCCTCCGGCGCCGCGAGCGTGCGCGCGGCGACATCGGCCCACACGAGCAGGATCGCGCCGGCCAGCGCGGCGACCGGCAGCAGCCGGCCGTGCTCCGCGCCGACGACGCGACGGCACAGATGCGGCGTCACGAGCCCGACGAAGCCGATCGCGCCGCTCACCGCGACCATCGCGCCCGTCGCGAACGACGCGACGACGAACACCTCGCGCCGCATCCGCGCGCTCGGCACGCCGAGCGACGCGGCGGCGACGTCGCCCGACATCAGCGCATTCAGTTCGCGTCGGCGCGCATGGAGCGCGCCGCCGGCGAGCACCGCGCACACGGTCGGCACCGGCAGCAGGTCCCAGCGCGCGAGCCCGACGCCGCCGAGCATCCAGAACAGCACCGACGACGCGGCGCGCTGGTCGCCGAGATACAGCAGCAGGTTGCCGAACGCGGCCATCATGAACGACACCGACACGCCCGCGAGCAGC
>NZ_BCPP01000855.1:0-3133 GCF_016586125.1 Burkholderia sp. E168m23 | reverse complement strand
GAAGATCTTGGTGCCGAATACCTTGTAGGTGCCGTCGCCCTGCGGCTCCGCGCGCGAGCGCACCAGCGCGAGGTCGGAGCCGGCCTGCGGCTCGGTCAGGTTCATCGTGCCGGTCCATTCGCCGGAGATCAGCTTCGGCACGTAGCGCTGCTTCTGCTCGTCGGTGCCGGCCGTCAGCAGCGCCTCGATCGCGCCGTCGGTGAGCAGCGGACACAGCGCGAACGACAGGTTCGATGCGTTCAGCATCTCGATGCACGGCGTCGCGATCAGCTTCGGCAACCCCTGGCCATCGTATTCGGCCGGATGCTGCAGCCCCTGCCAGCCGCCTTCGACGAACTGGCGGAACGCTTCGCCGAAGCCCGGCGTCGCGGTCACGACGCCATCCTTCCAGCTGCTCGGGTTGCGGTCGCCTTCGACGTTCAGCGGCGCCAGCACCTCGCCGCAGAATTTCGCGGACTCGTCGAGCACGGCCTGCGCCGTGTCGTAACCGGCATCCTCGAAACCCGGCAACTGCGCAACGGCGTCGATGCCCGCGAGTTCCTTCAGCACGAACAGCATGTCCTTGACGGGGGCGTTATAGCTCATGGTCGATGTTCCAATCAGGCGGTGAATAGGGCGCCGGGGGTACGGTACGGCAAAACCGGCCAGAACCGGCGACGTGATGGGCCATCCTAACGCCGGGGTGCCGGATTTTCATTGTCATATCCGGCCCACATGGTGACAAAATCGGCCACGTCACGCACCAGCGGCGCCCCCCGCATGCGGCGGAGAAGCCCGTCTGGCGGGCATCAGCGCCCGATTTGTCCGCATCGGAAATCGCGATAAAGCGCGCCAAAAAAGCGATCAAGCGCGCGCCCGCCTGCCCGGCTCGAGCGGCAAAGGGGCGCCTGTTATGGGAGTGTCCGCTGAAAACCGGGCCATGAAAACCGCAAGGGAACCGCTTATGGGATTCGATCCGGAAAGCTGCGACTTACCGCCCCGCGCCCGCGTCACGCCCGACGCCGGTACGTCCCTGGCGTACTCCCCGTCCAGTGCCGGAACGCGCGATGAAACGCGCTCGGATCGTCGAAGCCGATATCGGCGCCGATCGCCGCGATCGTGTCCGGCGTGTCGGTCAGCCGCTGGATCGCGATATCGCGCCGCAGCTCGTCCTTCAGCACCTGGAACGTCGTCCCTTCGGCGGCCAGGTGGCGGCTCAGCGTGCGCACCGAACAATGCAGGTGCTCGGCCGCCTGGTCGATCACGGGCAGATCCGGCAGCGCGGCCGACAGGTACTGCCGCACGCGGTGGCACACGAGCTGTTCGCTGAACGATTCGAAGATCCAGTCGCCGGGCGCACGCGCGAGAAACTTGCTCAGGTTGCGCTTGCTCTGCCGGATCGGCGCGTCGAGATAATCGGCGCTGAAGCGCATCAGCGTGCGCGCGCAGTCGAACTGCACGGCGCCGGTGAAGAAGTACAGGTGATCGACCGCATGGCGCGGCCGCGGGCACGCGAACTCGATCTGCAGCAGCGGGATCTTCTGGCCGATCAGCCAGGAGCACACGCCGTGCACGAGCTTGAGCATCAGCTCCTGGCCGAGCGCGCCGATCGGCCCAATGGCGTCGTTCGGGCGCAGCAGCACCTGCGCGACGAGATCGTCGCGCTTCGATTCGACGAAGAAGTCGTCGAGCAGGATATGGAAGAATTGCCCGAAACGATGCAGCGCCGTTTCGAGGTTGCGCGCATCGAGCAGGCTCAGGCACAGGTACTTCAGCGTGCCGCCGCGCAGCGGCCGCGAGAAGATGCCGGGCATCTCGTCGTCGAGATCGATCGCGAGCGTGCGGTACAGCGTCGAGAACTGCTCCTCCGTCACACGCGCGTGCGGCTCGCCGAGCAGCTCGATCGGAATGCCGGCGCCGCGCAGGTAGCGCTCGACCACGTCGCGCTGCACGCCCGCGCTCGCGAGAAAGCCGTTGACGAGCGAGATCGGCACCGTCGCGCTCGGCGAAGGCAGCGCACGCCCGGGCCGGGCGGAAAGTGAATCTGAGCCGGTCATCGCGTCCCCGTCGATCGAACCGAGCGCATTGTACTTGAGCGGCCCGCGCGCCACCTTCGGGGTCGTCGGCGCACCGAGCCGCGCAGCCGAGGCCGCGCGGCGCGCCGCTCTCATCAGTCGGTGCGGCTGAGTTCCCGGCGCAGGATCTTGCCGACCGTCGACTTCGGCAGCCGGTCGACGAAGCGCACGAGCTTCGGCACCTTGTACGCGGCCAGGCTCGCGCGGCAATGCGCGACGAGTTGCGCTTCCGTCACGTCTGCGTCCGGCGCAAGCACCACGAACAGCTTGACGGCCTCGCCCGTGCGCGGGTCCGGCACGCCGATGCACGCGCATTCCGCGACGCCCGGCAGCGCGGTCGCGACCGCTTCCACCTCGTTCGGGTACACGTTGAAGCCGGACACGATGATCATGTCCTTCTTGCGGTCGACGATCCGCAGGAAGCCGGCCGCGTCGAACACGCCGACGTCGCCGGTGCGGAAATAGCCGTCCGCCGTGAACGCGGCCGCGTTCGCGTCCGGTTTCTGCCAGTAGCCGCTCATCACCTGCGGCCCCTTCACGCAGATCTCGCCCGCTTCGCCGATCGCCACCTCGCGATCCTGGTCGTCGAGCAGCTTCACGTCGGTCGACGGCAGCGGCAGGCCCGTGGTGCCCGTGAAACGGTCGATCGACTGCGGGTTGAACGACACGACCGGCGACGTTTCCGACAGCCCGTAGCCCTCGCGGATGAAGTTGCCGGTCACTGCCTTCCAGCGCGACGAGATCACGTCGATCACCGCCGCGCCGCCGCCGGCCGACAGCTTCAGCCGCGACCAGTCGACCTCCTTCAGCCGCGGATGGCCCGCCAGCCCCGCGTACAGCGTGTTCACGCCGACGAACACCGTCGGCCGCGCGGCCTTCAGCACGTCGATGAATCCGTCCATGTCGCGCGGGTTCGCGACGAGCCAGTTCTGCGCGCCGATCGCGAAGTAGGACAGGAAGTTCACCGTCAGCGCGAAGATGTGATACAGCGGGATCGCGGTGACGACGACTTCCTCGCCCGGCCGGCGCGCATCCGGCACGATCGCCGCGAACTGCGCGATGTTCGCGACGAGGTTGCG
>NZ_BCPP01000854.1:0-3135 GCF_016586125.1 Burkholderia sp. E168m23 | reverse complement strand
GGGCCGGTTACCGCTTTCGCGGCAACCGGCCCTTGTCATTCGACCGTCGAAGCGCCCTGGCCGGGCGCGTGCCCTTACACGTCGAACTTCACCCCCTGCGCCAGCGGCAGCTGCCGGCTGTAGTTGATCGTATTCGTCGCACGGCGCATATACGCCTTCCACGCATCCGAACCCGACTCGCGGCCGCCGCCCGTTTCCTTCTCGCCGCCGAACGCGCCGCCGATTTCCGCGCCGCTCGTGCCGATGTTCACGTTGACGATCCCGCAATCGCTGCCGGCCGCCGACATGAATTGCTCGGCCTCGCGCATGTCGTTCGTGAAGATCGCCGACGACAGGCCTTGCGGCACCGCGTTGTGCACGTCGATCGCGTCGTCGAAGTTGTCGTAGACCATCACGTACAGGATCGGCGCGAACGTCTCGCGCTCGACCACCGCCGACTGCTTCGGCATCCGCACGATGGCCGGACGCACGTAGTACGCATCCGCGTGACCGACGTCGACGCGCTCGCCGCCCTTCACTTCGCCGCCCTGCTCGCGCGCATCGGCCAGCGCCTTCTGCATCGCGTCGAACGACGCACGATCGACCAGCGGGCCGACCAGCGTGCCTTCCTCGAGCGGGTTGCCGACCTTCACCGACGCGTAGGCCTTCTCGATGCGCGGCAGCAGTTGCTCGACGAGGCTGCGATGCACGATCAGGCGGCGCAGCGTCGTGCAGCGCTGGCCGGCCGTGCCGACCGCCGCGAACGTGACCGCGCGCACGACGAGGTCGAGATCCGCGCTCGGCGCGACGATCATCCCGTTGTTGCCGCCGAGCTCGAGGATGCCGCGTGCCAGGCGCTGGCTCAGCACCTTCGCGACTTCCTGGCCCATCCGCACGCTGCCCGTCGCGCTGACGACCGGCACCTTCTTCGACGCCGTCAGCACCTCGCCGACATCGCGCATGCCGAGCACCAGTTGGCTCAGTTCCGCCGGCGCGACGCCCGGATGCGTCTTGTCGAACTCGCGGAGCGCCTTCTGGAGCAGCACGTGGCACGCGATCGCGGTGAGCGGCGTCTTCTCGGACGGCTTCCACACGACCGAATCGCCGCACACGAACGCGAGCGCCGCATTCCACGCCCACACCGCGACCGGGAAGTTGAACGCCGAAATCACGCCGCACACGCCGATCGGGTGCCACGTTTCCATCATCCGGTGGCCCGGGCGCTCGGACGCGATCGTGAGACCGTAAAGCTGACGCGACAGGCCGACCGCGAAATCGCAGATGTCGATCATTTCCTGCACTTCGCCGAGGCCTTCCGACGTGATCTTGCCGGCTTCGAGCGTGACGAGGCGGCCGAGCTCGGCCTTGTGCTCGCGCAGCACGTTGCCGAACACGCGCACGAGTTCGCCGCGCACCGGCGCCGGCACCGTGCGCCACTTGAGGAATGCGTCGTGCGCGGCGTCGATCTTGCGCTCGGCGCCGGCGGGCGTGTCGACGGCCAGCGTCGCGAGCGTCGCGCCGTCGAGCGGCGAACGCGCGGTCAGCGCATTGCCTTTCCACTGGGCGAGATCGATGTCGAGCGCGGCAAGAATGTCGTTGAATTGCATCACTTCCTCTTCAGGGACAGATTGATCGGTGCGGCGGCAGCGCCGCCCGCGTGATTCGATTGGAGCGCGTTCGAGCGCGTCGTGCAAGCGGACGCGCCGCGCGGCGGGCCGGTGCGCCATCCGGCGCATTGCGCTGCGCCGCCGCCGGAAAGCCCGGCCGGACGGCGCGCCCCAGCCTCGCGAGGCACGATCCATGAAACACATTGTCGATGGCCACAAGTCGGGCCGCTATTGATATTAACTCACGACTTCATTCCCAAAACGCAACAACTCGACCGGCCGGACCAACGCGTTTCCGGATCGATTCGGGACGTTTCCAAAGCCTGCGGCCGGGCACCCGGACGCATCGCGGCACGACACAAGTTGATGATCATCCCGCATCACCCTGTTCGGAAATATCGTTTGCCGCCGGTGCACCGGGCACACACAATCGGTGCGACGTCGAGGTGCAACGCACCCGGCGCGCCGCCGGCCGCCACCACGGCAGCCGGACGACCGACGAAGGCGACACGCACCACGGCCCGGCTCAGCGGGCCGGTTTCGCACCGCATCACCGCTACCCGCCGCGGGCGGCAACGCGTCGCGCTTCGTCACCGAAAAACAATCCCGGAGACAGCGCCCAGCGCCCGCCATGCATTCAGATGCCCGCCCCGATTCGTCCCGCCCGTCCGCCTCGCCCCCTGCGAAGCCCTCCCTCCACCGCGCGTTGCAGGCCCGCCATCTGCGGATGATCGCGATCGGCGGCTCGATCGGCACGGGCCTGTTCGTCGCGTCCGGCGCATCGATCTCGCAGGCCGGCCCCGGTGGCGCGATGCTCGCGTACATGCTGATCGGCCTGATGGTCTATTTCCTGATGACGAGCCTCGGCGAAATGGCCGCGTTCATGCCGGTGTCGGGCTCGTTCGCGACCTACGGCGCGAAGTTCGTCGACGAAGGCTTCGGCTTCGCGCTCGGCTGGAACTACTGGTACAGCTGGGCCGTGACGCTGGCGGTGGAGCTCGTCGCCGCGCAGCTCGTGATGCACTACTGGTTCCCGCACGTGCCGGGCGTCTGGTGGAGCGCGCTGTTCCTCACGCTGATCTTCGCGCTCAACGCGCTGTCGGTGCGCGGCTTCGGCGAGGCCGAATACTGGTTCGCGCTGATCAAGGTACTCACCGTGCTCGCGTTCGTCGGCGTCGGCCTGCTGATGATCTTCGGGATCATGCAGGGCGGCCCGAGCGCCGGCTGGGGCAACTTCACGATCGGCGACGCGCCGTTCGTCGGCGGCTGGGCGACGATGCTCGGCGTCGCGATGATCGCGGGCTTCTCGTTCCAGGGTACCGAGATGATCGGCGTCGCGGCCGGCGAATCGGAGAACCCGCGCACGACGATTCCGCGTGCGGTGAGCCAGATCTTCTGGCGCATCCTGCTGTTCTACGTGTTCGCGATCTTCGTGATCGGCGTGCTGGTTCCGTACACCGATCCGAGCCTGCTGAAGAGCGACGTGACCGATATCGGCGTGAGCCCGTTCACGCTGGTGTTCCGCCACGCGGGTCTCGCCTTTGCCGCC
>NZ_BCPP01000853.1:0-3135 GCF_016586125.1 Burkholderia sp. E168m23 | reverse complement strand
CAGACTTGTTATAGGATCAAGCCTTACGGGCAATTAGTATCAGTTAGCTGAACGCATTACTGCGCTTACACACCTGACCTATCAACGTCCTGGTCTCGAACGACCCTTCAAGGGGATCTAGTCCCCAGGGATATCTCATCTTAAGGCGAGTTTCCCGCTTAGATGCTTTCAGCGGTTATCTCTTCCGAACATAGCTACCCGGCGATGCCACTGGCGTGACAACCGGTACACCAGAGGTTCGTCCACTCCGGTCCTCTCGTACTAGGAGCAGCCCCCTTCAAATATCCAACGCCCACGGCAGATAGGGACCAAACTGTCTCACGACGTTTTAAACCCAGCTCACGTACCTCTTTAAATGGCGAACAGCCATACCCTTGGGACCGGCTACAGCCCCAGGATGAGATGAGCCGACATCGAGGTGCCAAACACCGCCGTCGATATGAACTCTTGGGCGGTATCAGCCTGTTATCCCCAGAGTACCTTTTATCCGTTGAGCGATGGCCCTTCCATACAGAACCACCGGATCACTATGACCTGCTTTCGCACCTGCTCGACTTGTCGGTCTCGCAGTTAAGCACGCTTATGCCATTGCACTATCAGCACGATTTCCGACCGTACCTAGCGTACCTTCGTACTCCTCCGTTACGCTTTGGGAGGAGACCGCCCCAGTCAAACTGCCTACCATGCACTGTCCCCGACCCGGATCACGGGCCAAGGTTAGAACCTCAAACAAACCAGGGTGGTATTTCAAGGACGGCTCCACCGAAACTAGCGTTCCGGTTTCATAGCCTCCCACCTATCCTACACAGATCGGTTCAAAGTCCAATGCAAAGCTACAGTAAAGGTTCATGGGGTCTTTCCGTCTAGCCGCGGGTAGATTGCATCATCACAAACACTTCAACTTCGCTGAGTCTCGGGAGGAGACAGTGTGGCCATCGTTACGCCATTCGTGCAGGTCGGAACTTACCCGACAAGGAATTTCGCTACCTTAGGACCGTTATAGTTACGGCCGCCGTTTACCGGGACTTCAATCAAGAGCTTGCACCCCATCATTTAATCTTCCGGCACCGGGCAGGCGTCACACCCTATACGTCCACTTTCGTGTTTGCAGAGTGCTGTGTTTTTATTAAACAGTCGCAGCCACCAGTTTATTGCAACCCCTTCACCCTCCTGGCGCAGGCCAGTCAAGCTACAAGGGCGTACCTTATCCCGAAGTTACGGTACCAATTTGCCGAGTTCCTTCTCCCGAGTTCTCTCAAGCGCCTTAGAATACTCATCTCGCCCACCTGTGTCGGTTTGCGGTACGGTCATCGTTAGACTGAAGCTTAGAGGCTTTTCTTGGAACCACTTCCAATTGCTTCGCTCCCTAAGGAGCTCGCGCCACACCCTTGAATTGCGCGCCCGGATTTGCCTAAGCGCCTTCTCCAATGCAGCGACCGGGACTTCCAACACCCGGACAACCTTCCGCGATCCGTCCCCCCATCGCATCTAACAATGGTGCAGGAATATTGACCTGCTTCCCATCAGCTACGCATTTCTGCCTCGCCTTAGGGGCCGACTCACCCTACGCCGATGAACGTTGCGTAGGAAACCTTGGGCTTACGGCGAGGGGGCCTTTCACCCCCTTTATCGCTACTCATGTCAGCATTCGCACTTCCGATACCTCCAGCACCCTTTACAAGGCACCTTCGCAGGCTTACGGAACGCTCTCCTACCATGCGAGCAAGCTCGCATCCGCAGCTTCGGTATATAGCTTAGCCCCGTTACATCTTCCGCGCAGGACGACTCGATCAGTGAGCTATTACGCTTTCTTTAAAGGGTGGCTGCTTCTAAGCCAACCTCCTGACTGTTTTAGCCTTCCCACTTCGTTTCCCACTTAGCTATATTTGGGGACCTTAGCTGGCGGTCTGGGTTGTTTCCCTCTTGACACCGGACGTTAGCACCCGATGTCTGTCTCCCGTGATTGCACTCTTCGGTATTCGGAGTTTGCTATGGCGGGGTAATCTGCAATAGACCCCCCAACCATGACAGTGCTCTACCCCCGAAGGTGAGACACGAGGCACTACCTAAATAGTTTTCGGAGAGAACCAGCTATTTCCAGGTTTGTTTAGCCTTTCACCCCTATCCACAGCTCATCCCCTAACTTTTCAACGTTAGTGGGTTCGGACCTCCAGTACGTGTTACCGCACCTTCATCCTGGCCATGGATAGATCACCTGGTTTCGGGTCTACGCCCAGCAACTGAACGCCCTATTCGGACTCGCTTTCGCTACGCCTGCCCTATACGGTTAAGCTTGCTACTGAACGTAAGTCGCTGACCCATTATACAAAAGGTACGCCGTCACCCCTTACGAGGCTCCGACTGTTTGTATGCATGCGGTTTCAGGATCTATTTCACTCCCCTCCCGGGGTTCTTTTCGCCTTTCCCTCACGGTACTGGTTCACTATCGGTCGATCACGAGTATTTAGCCTTGGAGGATGGTCCCCCCATCTTCAGACAGGATTTCACGTGTCCCGCCCTACTTGTCGCACACCTAGTTCTTTCATACTGTTTTCGCCTACAGGGCTATCACCTGCTATGGCCGCACTTTCCAGAGCGTTCGGCTAACAATACAAATAAAGAGTGCAAGGCTCATCCCATTTCGCTCGCCACTACTTTGGGAATCTCGGTTGATTTCTTTTCCTGCGGTTACTTAGATGTTTCAGTTCACCGCGTTCGCTTCACTGGACCTATGTATTCAGTCCAGGATGACCCAAAAGGGCCGGGTTTCCCCATTCGGACATCTACGGATCAAAGCTCGTTTGCCAGCTCCCCGTAGCTTTTCGCAGGCTACCGCGTCCTTCATCGCCTGTGATCGCCAAGGCATCCACCACATGCACTTGTTCGCTTGACCCTATAACGAGTCTGTCTCATCGACAGTCGCTACAGGTTGAGTTCTCGCGTTGTGCCGTATTCCAATTGAGTCAAACTTAGAGTTCGAATCATCTTGAGATACATCGATACAATCACAACCCGGATAACTTCCACGTCCATCTCGAGACGCTTCCGCTATCCAAATTACTTACTTCTTCCAGATTGTTAAAGAACGACAGCCGATATCTGTTGATATCCTCTGACTGGCTCAATCGCCAATGA
>NZ_BCPP01000852.1:0-3137 GCF_016586125.1 Burkholderia sp. E168m23 | reverse complement strand
ACGGAATCGCCCGCACGGGCGGCGCGCCGCGGCCCGCGCTGCGCACCGGCACCGTGCCTTCGCCGAGACGCACGCGCGCGCTTGCGGCGAGCCGCGTGTAGATGCCGATCAGCGCGCGGCGATACGGTTCGTCGACGCGGTGCGGCGACTGGTCGGGCGACGCGGCCGCGAGCGCCTTCACCGCGTCGTTCGCGCCGACCAGCAGGTTCGACACCGACAACTCGGCGCCTAGCTTGTGCACCTGTTCCAGATAGTGTTCGAGGATCACCGCGGCCTGGCGGTTGATCGCCTCGTCGAGCGTCGCCGCGGTCACGTTCGGGTTGCCGTCGCGGTCGCCGCCGATCCAGCTGCCCATCTGGAAGAACGCGGGCACGCGCGCGGACAGGCCGTGCTCCGCGAGCGCGGCCTCGATGTCCCCGTACAGCGCGGGCAACTCGTCGAGGAACGTCGCGCGGTAGTACGACAGCGCGTTCTCGATCTCGTCGCCCACCGTCAGGCGTGCGTCGCGCAGCATGCGCGTCTGCCACAGCGCGGTCACGCGCGCGCGCAGCATCGTTTCGTTGTACTGGCGCTCGCGCGCGGTCAGTTCCTGGTCGCGCTCGGCGAGCAGGCGCGCGATGTCGTGCTGCGCGTCGAGGATGCTCTTGCGCTGCACTTCGGTCGGGTGCGCGGTCAGCACCGGCACGATCAGCGCATCGTCGAAGAAGCGTTGCAGCAGGCGCTTCGACGCGTTGCCGGTGGTTTTCAGCTGGTCGAGCGCGTACGCGACCGTGCCGGGCTGCGGCGCGGAGCCGGCCAGCGCGTGGATGCGGCGGCGGCGGTTGTGGTGACGGTCTTCCGCGATGTTCGCGAGGTGCGAGAAATAGCTGAACGCGCGCACGACGCTCACCGTCTGCTCCGGCGTCAGCTTGCGCAGCTTCTTCTCGAGCGTCTGCGCGGCTTCGCTGTCGTCCTCGCGACGGAACTTCACCGCGGTCTGGCGGATCGTCTCGACCACGTCGAACACGGTATCGCCTTCCTGTTCGCGCACGACGTCGCCGAGCAGGCGGCCGAGGAAGCGGATGTCCTCGAACAGCGGGCCGTCCTTGTCGTCGCGCGTGCGGGTGCCGGCCTTCGGCGCGACGGCATTGCGGGCGGCGGGGCTCGTGGCTTTCGTCGTGCGTTTTGTCTGACGTATCGGGTCTTTCGGTTTCGTTGCCGTGGGTTTCGTTGCCGTTTTCGCACGGCCGTTCGCGGCGGTGGCGACGGTGTCCGTCGAGGCATCGGGGGAGGGCAAGGCAGCATTGCGGCGCGCCGTACGCGCCGATCCGGAAGACTTCACGATGGGTTTCCTTGGGAAAGCTCGAGTCAAAAGGAACTGCGGAAACTGCGGGAACTGCGGTCAAGCAACCAGCTACGTGCGGCACATCCGCACAACGGCGCCGCGACCCGCGCGGAAGCAGGCCGGGCGCAGGCTCCGGGCCCGGGCGGGCCGGGGCGTGCGTGCTACCATTGTTCGATCTTCAATCCCGTCCTTCGATGTTCCAGCAATGAATTCCGAGACCCCCGCGGCCGGGCCGCAGCAGGCACAGCCGCCCGCGACGTTGACGATTGCTTCGCGCGAGAGCCGCCTGGCGATGTGGCAAGCCGAACATGTGCGTGATGCGCTGCGCAAATTATATCCAGCTTGTGACGTGAAAATCCTCGGGATGACGACGCGCGGCGATCAGATTCTCGATCGCACGCTGTCGAAGGTCGGCGGCAAGGGCCTGTTCGTGAAGGAACTGGAAGCCGCGCTGGCCGACGGCCGCGCCGATCTCGCCGTGCATTCGCTGAAGGACGTGCCGATGGCGCTGCCCGACGGCTTCTCGCTCGCCGCGATCATGGAACGCGAAGACCCGCGCGATGCCTTCGTGTCGAACGACTACGCGTCGCTCGACGCGCTGCCGGCCGGCGCGGTCGTCGGCACATCGAGCCTGCGTCGCGAGGCGATGCTGCGGTCGCGTTATCCGCATCTCGAGGTCCTGCCGCTGCGCGGCAACCTCGACACGCGGCTCGCGAAGCTCGACCGCGGCGACTACGCGGCGATCATCCTCGCGGCCGCCGGCCTGAAACGCCTCGGCCTCGAAGCGCGGATTCGTGCGCTGCTCGACGTCGAGGCCAGCCCGCCCGCGGCGGGCCAGGGCGCGCTCGGCATCGAGATCGCCGCGCACCGCGACGACGTCGCCGCGTGGCTCGCGCCGCTGCACGACCCGCAGACCGCGCTCGCGGTCGAGGCCGAGCGGATGGTGTCGCGCGCGCTCGGCGGCAGTTGCGAGGTGCCGCTCGCCGCGCACGCGGTGTGGCGCGCGGGCGAGCTGTACCTGACGGGACGCGTGTCGACCACCGACGGCAAGCGCGTGCTGACGGCCGAGGAATGCGGCGCGGTCGTGACCGTCGCCGATGCGCTCGCGCTCGGCCGCGCGGTGTCCGACGAACTCGAGGCGCAAGGCGCGCTCGACATCGTCCAGGCGCTGCTCGCGAGCTCGCAGGCCGCGGGCAAGGGCGACGCCTGATGGCGGGCGGCGCGCGCGCGTTCACCGCTGTCCTGACGCGTCCGGACGGGCAGTCCGACGCGCTTGCGGCGCAACTGGCCGATGCCGGCTGCGACGTGCTCGAATTCCCGCTGATCGATATCGCGCCGGTCGACGATCCGGCGCCGCTCGACGCCGCGTTCGCGGCGCTGGCCGACTACGCGCTGGTGATCTTCGTGTCGCCGAACGCGATCGACCGCGCGCTCGCGCGGTACGACGCGATCTGGCCGAATGCGCTGCCGGTCGGCGTGGTCGGGCCCGGCAGCGTCGCGGCGCTCGAGCGCCACGGCATCGCGGCGCCCGCGCATCGCGTGATCGCGCCGCAGGCGCCGGCCGACGGCGGCGTGCCCCATTACGATTCGGAAAGCCTGTTCGCGAGCATCGAAGTCGCGTTCGGCGGCGCGCAGGCGCTCGCGGGCAAGCGCGTGCTGATCGTGCGCGGCGACGGCGGGCGCGAATGGCTCGCCGAGCGCCTGCGCGAGGCCGGCGCGGATGTCACGCTCGTGGCCGCGTACCGGCGCGTCGTGCCGGAGCCGCGCGTCGGCGCATGGGAGCGCGTGCACGCGTTGCTCGACGGCCAGCCGC
>NZ_BCPP01000851.1:0-3140 GCF_016586125.1 Burkholderia sp. E168m23 | reverse complement strand
CGAATTCGACCATCCGCGTGCTGTCGGTGCCGGGCACCGCCGTGACGCGCACGATGCGCGAATCCGGAAAGATGCCGGCATAGAAGGCCGCTGCTTCTTCGGCTTCCGTCGAATACCAGAGAAAAGGCGTGATCTTCTGAATCGTCATGACGAGTCTCCTGTCTGTATGGGTCCGGGGCAAACCATGTGCCGCCATCGATACGACGGACGACGCCTGCCGAAATCGGCACGCGGCGCAAACAAATCCCGCTTCGGTTGAGCCGGCGATGCCGGCTGTGCGGATAGTAGTCGTCCTGCCGGGAAACGGCGACCTCGCCGGGCGTAGGAAACGGTGTCGCGGGCACCTTGCAGCCGCCAGGCGCCGCTGCGGGCGTGCCCACCTATGTCGGGGTGTCGGCTCGGGCGCGGCGGCCCTGCAGGCGATGTCGGCCTGCCACGGGGCGCGGACGAAAAAAAGCCAGCCGCGGCCGAAACCGGGGCTGGCTTTCCAGGTCGGCGGCAAGGCGTCGGAGACGCCAGGCACGCCGGATACTTCGTTTTTAGAACTTGTGACGCAGGCCGAGTGCGACGATTTCCTGCGAGCTCTTGCCGGCGATGCCGTACGAGCCGACCGACGCTTGCGCATCGGTACCGTCGGCGTTCTTGCCGCTTGCGTGCTGGTACGCGCCAACCAGGTAGATGTCCGTACGCTTCGACAGCGAGTAGTCCGCGCCGAGCGAAACCTGGTGGTACTTGGCGTCCGTCTGGCCGCTGCCCTTCGTGTAGATGTAGCCGACGCCCAGCAGCAGCGGTGCCGATGCCTGGTACGTGACGAATGCGCGACCCGTGTTGTACTTCTGGTTCGTGCCGAAGCCCGAGTTCGCATCCGCCTTGTATTGCGCGTTGCTGTAGCCGAGGCCGAACGTCACCGGGCCGAATGCGTACTGGCCAGCGACTTGCGCGATGCCGATCGACGATGCCGACGTGTACGCGTTGTTGATGAAGTTACCCGAGCCGTCGAAGATCGCGTCCGACGTGCCGGCCCAGCCGGTGCGCTGGCCAACTGCGCTCAGCGGAGCCGAGTTGTTCGCGTGGAAGTAACCTGCAGCCAGGCCGAGCGGGCCGTTGTTGTACGCTGCCGCTGCCGCCCACGTCTGACCCTTGCCGGTCGAGCCGGCGACGCCGCCGAGTGCGTACAGCGCTTCGACCTGGAGGCCTGCCCAGACCGGCGACGTGTACTTGATCGCGTTGCTGACGCGCAGGCTGTTGTCGTTGTTGTCGACGTCACCCGGCGTGGCGAACACGCTGCCGAAGTAGTTGTCAGCCGTGACTGCCTGGACCAGGTCGACCAGCGGGTCGTACTGGCGACCCAGCGTCAGCGTACCGTACTGGTCGCTTTGCAGGCCGACGAAGGCTTGACGACCGAACATGCGGCCACCCTGGCCCAGTGCGCCCGATGCCGAGTTGAAGCCGTTTTCCAACTGGAAGATCGCCTTCAGGCCGCCACCGAGGTCTTCCGAACCCTTCAGGCCGAAGCGGCTGCCTTGCAGGTTGCCGCTACCCATCGACCACGAATTGTTACCTTGACCATCGTTACCGTGAACATAGGTGATCGACGTGTCGATCACGCCGTACAGCGTGACGCTCGACTGAGCTTGAGCAGCGCCGGCCGCGCCCAGCAGGGCGAGCGAGAGGGTCGAGAGAGCAAGTTTCTTCATCGTTGAGTTTCTCCACGCAAGTGATTCATCGTTATTTGTTGCGGATTGGAGAATAGCTCAGTGCCATACACGCAAGAAAGCTTAAAAAATAAAGTGTCTCGAAAAGGTAACAGCAGGAAAAAGTCCATATATATCAAGCACATCAGAGACTGTTCCTGTTTATGAAATAGTTGACAATTGCTGCGCTGCGATTGTTTCAATAGCTGACGTGCATGGCGACACAACCCCTGTTTCGGCCCGTTGCAGCAAGGAAAAGAGGGTGTGCAAACGTTTGCGGTTGCAGGTGTGCGTGCGCCAACGTGTAAAGAAAGCGTCGACGCCGCGCGAATGCGCGGCGGACACCGGGGTTGCAAGGGAGCGGGAGGGTGTGCCTGGGCGCGCGAGATCGATGCGCGGCCCGTTTCAGGGCGGCGCAATCAGTCGTCGCGCGGGCGATCGTCGGCGTGACCGGGTCGAGCGGCTGGAGCCGGCGCGGCCGGCGCCGCATGCTCGGCCGGCCGATGCGCGTTGCCACGGGCCGCCGCGAACTCCGCGCCGAGCAGCAGCACGATCGCGGAGAAGTACAGCCACATCAGCAGGACCGCGAACGATCCGGCCGCGCCGAACGCACTCGCGGTGCCCGCATGCGCGAGATACAGCGCGAACAGCTTCTTGCCGCCGGAGAACAGGATCGCGGACACGATGCCGCCGATCGCGGCGTCGCGCCACGCGACGCGCGCATCGGGCAGGAATTTCATCAACGACGCGAACGCGGCGGCGAGCACCGCGATGCCGACGAAGAACTGCACGAGGTTCGTGACGACCACGTACGGCGAATCGCCCAGCAGCCAGGTGCCCACGAAGGTGATCGCGGTGTCGAGCACGAGCGACACGATCAGCAGGAACGCGACGCCGAGCACGAGCCCGAACGAGATCAGCCGGACCCGCACCAGTCCGAGCATGCTCGACCAGCGGCTTTCGGTGGCCGGCCAGATCACGCTGAGCGCGGCGCTGAGCGACGCGAACGTGGCCGACGCGCCGATCGCGAGCGCGGCGAACGAGATCAGCGTGGCGAGGCCGCCGCGCTCGCCGGCGCGGTGCGCGTTCTGCACGATCGTCTGGATGCTGGCCGCCGCGTCGTCGCCGATCAGCTGGTGCGCCTGTTCGAACACCTGGCCGCGCGCGGCGTCGTCGCCGTAGAACCAGCCGGCCACCGCGATCACCATCACGAGGGTCGGCGCGAGCGAGAACGCGGAGAAAAACGCGATGCCCGCGGCCATCGCGGAGCAGCGGTCGGACGAGAAGCGCTTGAACGCGGTGAGGGCCCAGTTGGCCTGCTGCTGGGCGAGGCGGGTGGCTTCGGAAGTGATCTGTCGTTTCATGACGGTTCGGTTGCGCGCGGAACGCGGATCATCTCAGTTAATCGGACAAATCGGTATTGATCCGAGGATTCGATCATAGTTG
>NZ_BCPP01000850.1:0-3176 GCF_016586125.1 Burkholderia sp. E168m23 | reverse complement strand
GGTGTTCGGCGTGGACCTGTCCGGCGCGATGCTCGCGCGGGCCGGTCAGCGTGAAGTCGAGCAGACCACCTGGCGCCGCTGGCTGCCGGCGTCGCTCGGCCGGGCGCTGGGCCAGCGCGGCCCGCGCGTCGCGCAGGCCGATTTCGCCGCACTGCCGTTCCCGGGCGGCGCGTTCGACCTGATCTGGTCGAATCTCGCGCTTCACTGGCATTCGCGTCCCGATACCGTCTTCCCCGAATGGCAGCGCGTGCTGCGCGTGAACGGGCTGCTGATGTTCAGCACGCTCGGCCCCGACACGCTGCGCGAACTGCGCGCGGCCTGCGCGGACGCCGAAGCGGCGCTCGGCATCGCCCCGCCCGCCGCCCGCGTGATCGATTTCGTCGACATGCACGACCTCGGCGACATGCTCGTCGAGAGCGGCTTCGAGATTCCCGTGATGGACCAGGAAGTGCTGACCGTCACCTACAAGTCCCCCGATTCCCTGCTGGCCGACGTGCGCCGCTGGGGCGCCTATCCGTTCGAGCGGGCGACGCCGCAGCACGCGACGCGGCGCTTTCGCGCGGCGCTCGGCGACGCGCTGGACGCGCGCCGGCGCGAGGACGGCACGATTCCGCTGACGTTCGAGGTGATCTACGGCCACGCGTGGAAGGCCGTGCCGCGCACGACCGCCGAAGGGCACGGGATCGTGCGCATCGAGGACATCGGCAAGGGGCGTCCGAAGAATCGGTAAAGCGGTAAAGAGGGGTTTTGTTATGTCTGAAATTAGCGGCGCAAAGCGGGGTCGAATTGGCGGCCAAAACGGCCGGAAAGCTTGTCGCGCTTGGCTTGGCGGGCGATAGGCGCTTGCTTGTGGATGCCATTGAACCCGCCTATAATGCGTCAGCTTGTCGTCCCGGGGTCCCCGCAATACGGGGCGACGAGTCCGATGCAGGCATGCATCGCATGCCATTCGCGTGAGGCGGCGATGGAAGCAGCGAGGGTTTTGGCGGAGACGGCGGACAGCGAACCGGTCCTCGAAGACTGGCTCATGAAACGCAACTGTTCGGTGTCGCCACGCCAGTTCGTGCTGTTTTACGCGTCGCTCGCGGGCTTCTCGCTGGCGATCGCGGCGTTGCTGTTGTGGAGAGGGGTCTGGCTCGTCATGCCCTTTACCGGAATCGAGTTGCTGGCGGTGGGTGTCGCATTTGCGATCTATGCTCGCCATGCGGTCGATTACGAGCGCATCAGGCTGTTTCCGCACCGGCTCGTGATCGAGCGGATGGATGCGGAGCGGCTCACGCAGATCGAATTCAACCCGCGCTGGGTGCGGGTCGAGCCGGGTGCGACGCCACGCGATCCGATTCGGCTGGTATCGCGCGGGCAGACCGTCGTAATCGGGCAGCATCTCGCGCAGTACAAGCGTGCGCAGTTCGCCGACGAGCTGCGCGTGTCGCTCAGGCGCTGCGGCTGACGAGGCGCGGTCATTGGCCGGACGAGGCTGGTGGCTTGCGACGGGGGAGGGTTTGAATGGAAATTTTGGGTAAGGATGCTATGAAAACAATCAAGCGAGCCCTCACGGGCGTGCTGGCATGCAGCGGATTGCTCTTTGCCGGTGCGGCCCTGGCGGTCGGTGATAGCCCGGGCGGCCCCCGTGTCAACGAGATCAACTTTCAGCCGCCTGTCACGAAGATCGCCGAGGAGCTCTACGATCTCCACACGATGATGCTGATCCTGTGTACGGTGATCTTCGTCGGCGTGTTCGGCGTGATGTTCTATTCGATCTTCGCGCACCGCAAATCCAAGGGCCACAAGGCCGCCAATTTCCATGAAAGCACGACCGTCGAGATCATCTGGACGATCGTGCCGTTCGTCATCGTCGTGCTGATGGCGCTGCCGGCGACGAAGGCCGTCGTCGCGATGAAGGACACGACGAACGCCGATCTCACGATCAAGGTCACCGGCTACCAGTGGAAGTGGGGCTACGACTACGTGAAGGGCCCGGGCGAGGGCATCGGCTTCCTGTCGACGCTGACCACCCCGCGCGACGAAGTGATGGGCAAGAAGCCGATCACCGACACCTATCTGCAGGAAGTCGACAACCCGCTCGTCGTGCCGGTCAACAAGAAGATCCGCATCATCACGACCGCCAACGACGTCGTCCACTCGTGGTACGTGCCCGCGTTCGGCGTGAAGCAGGATGCGATCCCCGGCTTCGTGCGCGATACGTGGTTCAAGGCCGACAAGGTCGGCACGTTCCGCGGTTTCTGTACCGAGCTGTGCGGCAAGGAGCACGCGTACATGCCGGTCGTCGTCGAAGTCCTGTCGGACGACGACTACGCGAAGTGGGTCAGCGCGCAGAAGGCGAAGCTGGCCAGCGCGGCGGTCGACCCGAACAAGGTCTACACGATGGCCGAACTCGTCGCGCACGGCGAGGAAGTCTACAAGGCGAACTGCGCGGCCTGCCACCAGGTGAACGGCAAGGGCCTCGGCGCGTTCCCGGCGATGGACGGCAGCCCGATCGTGAACGGCCCGATCGCCGCGCACGTCGAGCGCGTGCTGCACGGCAAGGGCGCGATGCCGTCGTGGGCGTCGCTGTCGGACCTCGACATCGCTTCGGTCGTCACGTACGAACGCAACTCGTGGGGCAACCACAAGAACGACCTGCTGCAGCCGAAGCAAGTGGCTGACGCACGCAACGGCAAGCTGCCGGAAGACACGGCGGGCGCGGCAACGGCAGCGGCCCCGGCAGAAGCGGCTTCGGCACCGGCGCAAGCCGCGTCGGGCGCCGAGCAGCCGGCGGCAGCGGCATCGGCCGCGCTGTCGACGATCTACTTCGAGACGGGCAAGAGCGTGCTGCCGGCCGACGCGAAGGCGGCGATCGCCGCCGCGGCCGACTATGCGAAGGCACATCCGGACGCGAAGCTCGCGCTGTCGGGCTTCACCGACAAGACGGGCTCGGCCGACGCGAACGCCGAACTGGCGAAGCATCGCGCGCAGGCCGTGCGCGATGCGCTGAAGGCAGCAGGCGTGGCGGAAGACCACATTATTCTCAAAAAGCCGGAAACGATCACGGGCGGGGCTGACGCGAAGGAAGCCCGGCGTGTCGAGATCGGCCCGGCGGCTTGACGTGTCGCTGAGTTAGTCGACGTATTCGCATTAGGAGATTCTCATGTCTAGCATCGGGCACGACGTAGCCG
>NZ_BCPP01000849.1:0-3178 GCF_016586125.1 Burkholderia sp. E168m23 | reverse complement strand
ACGAGACATTCGAGCAGCGAGTTGCTCGCGAGCCGGTTCGCGCCGTGCAGCCCCGTGTACGACGTTTCGCCGACCGCATACAGGCCGGCGAGATCGGTGCGCCCCGCGAGATCGGTGACGACGCCGCCGCACGTATAGTGCGCGGCCGGCACGACGGGAATCGGCTGTTTCGCGATGTCGATGCCGAATTCGAGGCAGCGCGCATGAATCATCGGGAAGTGTTCGCGCAGGAACGCTTCCGGCTGATGGCTGATGTCGAGATACACGCAGTCGATCCCGCGCTTCTTGATCTCGAAGTCGATCGCGCGCGCGACGATGTCGCGCGGCGCGAGCTCCGCGCGCGGATCGTGCGAGGGCATGAAGCGGGTGCCGTCGGGCAGCTTCAGCAGGCCGCCTTCGCCGCGCACGGCCTCCGAAATCAGGAACGACTTCGCATACGGATGGAACAGGCAGGTCGGGTGGAACTGGATGAATTCCATGTTCGACACGCGGCAGCCCGCCCGCCATGCCATCGCGATGCCGTCGCCGGTCGCGGTGTCGGGGTTCGTCGTGTACAGGTAGACCTTGCCGGCGCCGCCGGTGGCGAGCACGGTGTGCGGCGCCTCGATCGTGATCGTGCGGTCGTTGTCGACGTCGAGCGCATACAGGCCGTGACAGCGGCGGCCGGGCAGGCCGAGCCGGTCGGACGTGATCAGGTCGATTGCGTGGTGGTTTTCGAAGAACGTGATGTTCGGATGCTGGCGCGCCCGTTCCGACAGCGTCGCGAGCACCGCATGGCCGGTCGCATCGGCCGCATGGATGATTCGCCGGTGGCTGTGGCCGCCTTCGCGCGTCAGGTGAAAGCCGAGTTCGGCCGCGTCGTCCTTCGTGAACGGGACGCCTTGCGAGATCAGCCATTCGATGGCTTCGCGCCCGTGCTCGACGATGTAGCGCGTCGCGCCTTCGTCGCACAGGCCGCCGCCGGCGACCAGCGTGTCGTCGACGTGGTTCTCGATACTGTCCGCCGAGTCGAGGACCGCCGCGATGCCGCCTTGCGCGTTATCGCTCGCCCCCTCCATCATCGAACGTTTCGCGATCAGTGCGACACGTCGCGTGCTGGCCAGGTTGAGTGCGACCGACAGCCCTGCCAGGCCGCTGCCGACGATCGCCACGTCGAATTTCATGCTGCATCTCCATCGTTACGCTTTTGATCTTGTGCGTTCCGGCGGCCGCGGCCGCGGAAAGGGGAGAGCATACCGCGTCGGGCTCGAGCGTGCGCGCAAAACACGCGCAAAACAAAAAGCCCCGCATGTGCGGGGCTTTTCGGTCGCCGTCAGGCTGGCAGAAACCGGAGCGGAGATTACTTGATCTTGGTTTCTTTGTATTCCACATGCTTGCGGACGACGGGATCGAACTTCTTGATCGCCATCTTTTCCGGCATGTTGCGCTTGTTCTTCGTGGTCGTGTAGAAGTGACCCGTACCAGCGGTCGACTCAAGCTTGATCTTGTCGCGGGCGCCTTTTGCCATGATTGTGCTCCTTGGGCTTAGGCTTCGCCGCGTGCGCGCAGGTCAGCGAGCACGGAATCGATGCCGTTCTTGTCGATCAGGCGCAGGCCGGCGTTCGAGACGCGCAGGCGCACCCAGCGGTTTTCGCTCTCAACCCAGAACCGGCGGTTTTGCAGGTTCGGGAGGAAGCGGCGCTTCGTCTTGTTGTTGGCGTGGGAAACGTTGTTGCCGCTCATCGGCGCTTTCCCAGTTACTTGGCATACGCGTGCCATGAGAGCACTCCTAATACGCTAAATTCGGGGTTCGATCGCCGGTGAAGGTTCCATCGCACCGCCACGTGATCCATGGCTGCACTCAGAACGCCGTAGCCCTTACAGACAAGGCCCTTCGATGGCTAGAACTGGTTGGAAAAAAGACAGACGACGATTCTAGCAGAAAAAGTTCAGAAAAATCAAACCTAATTTCGCTTCGTCGTTGCGGCGCCCTGGGATGGGCCGCCGCGCCACAGTCTACAGCCAACCGGCCCGCGCGAACGAGAAAGTATCGCTGACGCCGACGACGACATGATCGAGCAACCGTACGTCGACGAGTTCGAGCGCGTCCTTCAGCACGCGGGTCAGGCGGCGGTCTTCCGCGCTCGGCTGCACCGCGCCCGACGGATGGTTGTGCGCGACGATCAGCGCCGCGGCGTTGTGTTTCATCGCGCGGCGCACGATCTCGCGCGGATAGACGGCCATGCGTGTGAGCGAGCCGCGCGCGATTTCCTCCATGTCGATCAGGCGGTTGCGCGCGTCCAGATAGACCGCGATGAACACTTCGTACTGGCGCGTGCCGATCTTCAGTCGCAAACAATCCTCGACGGCACCGGGCGAGTCGATCTGCATCCGTTCTTCCGCCTTCTCCACCAGCATGCGCCGCGCGATCTCGGTGACCGCGACGAGTCGCGCCGAGCGTGCGGGGCCGATGCCGGGGTGCGCCTCGAAATCGTCGGCGGTCGCTTCGAGCAGCCCGTGCAGCGTGCCGAACTGATCGACCAGTGCGCGGGCGGTGACGAATACATCGTGACCGGGCTTGCCGGTGCCGAGCAGCAGCGCGATCAGCTCGTCGTCGGTCAGCGCGGCCGGCCCGCGTTCCAGCAGCCGTTCGCGCGGCCGCTCGGGCCGCCAGTCGCCCGGACGGCGCCTGCGCCGGTTGATCGGGATGACGCGGCCGGGCGGATCGGCCGGCGTATCGGCGGTGTCGCGGCATTCGGCCGACGGCAGGATGGGGCAGGGAGACAGCATGGTCGGAACTCCATTGGCGGCGGGCGGCGGGCGCAACGTCGTCGCACTTTCCGCCTTGCACGCTCAGGTGACTTACAATATTGGCTTTGCGCCGGGCCATTCGGCCGTAGCGGGCGCCGACTGAACGAGTAATTCATGAGCCTCATCGATCTATCCGAAGTGAAGCCCGGTTCCCACGTCACGTTGCATTACCGGCTGGCACTGGCCGACGGCGCCGACATCGTCAACACCTTCTCGGACAAGCCGGCCACGCTGTTGCTGGGCGCGGGGCAACTGGCGCCGTCGCTGGAACAGATTCTGCTCGGGCTCAGGGTCGGCGACCATTCGACTTTTCAGCTAGCCCCCGATCAGGGGTTCGGCCCCCGCAATCCGGACATGCTCCAGCGCGTGACGCTGTCGACGCTGCGCG
>NZ_BCPP01000848.1:0-3188 GCF_016586125.1 Burkholderia sp. E168m23 | reverse complement strand
GAGACGCTGATGCGGTTTCGCGAGCGTCACCAGGACCCGTCGTCGACCGACCTCGAATATGCGGCGCGGATCAACGGCAAGCGCGACGTCGACGACTTCATCGCCGCGCACTCGGGTTCGCCGTGGTTCGTGTCGATGGTCGGCTTCGTCGCGGGCCTGCCGTTCATGTACCAGATGGTCGAGCGCGCACGCCAGCTCGAAGTACCGAAATACCTGCGGCCGCGCACCGACACGCCGAAGCTGACGGTCGGCCACGGCGGCTGCTTCGGTTGCATCTACTCGGTGCGCGGCGCGGGCGGCTACCAGATGTTCGGCGTGACGCCGGCGCCGATCTTCGATCCCGCGCAGCGGCTCGACTACCTGCGCGATTTCATGGTGTTCTTCCGGCCTGGCGACATCGTGAAGTTCCAGCCGATCGATCGCGACGCCTATGACGCCGCGGTGGCGGCCGTCGAAGCGGGTACCTTCTCGCTGCGCGTGCGCCCCGTGAAATTCTCGCTCGACGCGTTCCGGCGCGATCCCGATGCGGTCAACCGTTCTCTCGTCGAGGTGCTGCATGCCCGCTGACGCGCACAACCTGATCGAGGTCGTGAAACCCGGCCTCGCGACGTCGGTCCAGGATACGGGCCGGCAAGGCTACTACCACGTCGGCATCCCGCCGTCGGGCTCGCTCGACCAGTACGCGTCGCGCGCGGCGAACCTGCTGGTCGGCAATCCGGAACAGGCGGCCGTGCTCGAATGCACGCTGCTCGGCCCGGAGCTGCTGTTCCATGCGGACGCGCTGGTCGCCGTCACGGGCGCCGAGATGACCCCGAAGATCGACGGCGTCGGGCAGCGCTGCAACGTCGCGCTGTGGATTCGCGCGGGCAGCGTGCTGTCGTTCGCCTACGTGAAGGGCGGCGCCCGCGCGTACCTGGCCATCGCGGGTGGCATCGACGTGCCGGTCGTGCTCGGCAGCCGCTCGACCTACACGCTCGGCGCGATCGGCGGCCACGCGGGCCGGCGCCTGCAGAAAGGCGACCGTTTGCCGATCGGCGCGGCGCGCGGCACGCTTCGCGAAGGGCGCGAGCTGCCGGCGTCGGTCAGCCGGCCGCTGGACAGCCAGGTCGAACTGCGCGTGCTGCCGGGGCTGTACCACTACCGGCTCACCGACGCGTCGGCGCACACGTTCTTCGATGACGAATGGACGGTCGCGCCCGAGGCGGACCGCATCGGCTACCGCTACAAGAACGGCCGGCCGCTGCAGTTCCGGCCGCGCGAGCAGCCGTTCGGCGCCGGGGCCGATCCGTCGAACATCGTCGACGCGTGCTATCCGATCGGCTCGATCCAGGTGCCGGCCGGGGTCGAGCCGATCATCCTGCATCGCGATGCGGTGTCGGGCGGCGGCTACGCGACGATCGGCACGGTCATCAGCGCCGACATGGACCTGATCGGCCAGATGCAGCCGAACCATCGCGCGCGCTTCGTGCGCGTGACGATGGCCGACGCGCTCGCCGCGCGCCGCGAATACCAGCGGCGCCTCGCGCTGCTGCGCGCCGTACTGAAGGACTGAGCGCCACGCGTCCGGCCGTCGCGCCGGGCGCCGTGCGCCGCCCTCCGCTTTCATCCTTCGCTTCCGTTTCCCGTCCGTGCGGCCGCGCGCAGCGCGGCGGGGACGCCTGCGCGCCGTTTTCGCCGGACCGGTTGCCCGCCCCGACGTCGGGGCAACCCCGCGGCTCGCATGGGCCGCGGCCCAGACGTCGTCCGCTGTTTCGCTCATCGAGGAGCACGCTCATGGCCAACCTGGCTCAGGCCCGCACCGACGAGGATCTCGACCTGTCGACGCTCGCCATTCCCGATCACGCACGCATGCCGCCCTTTGCGCTGACGATGGCGTGGTGGGCCGTCTGCAGCGCGGTGTTCTACATCGTCGTCGGCGCGACGCTCGCGCTCACCTACGGCGCGCGCAACGCGCTGATCGGGATGGCGCTGTCGGTCGTCTCGTACGGCATCGTCAATTCGATCATCAGCCGTTACGCGATCCGTACCGGCCTGTCGGTCGCGCTGTTCTCGCGCGTGCTGTTCGGCAGCGCGGGCGCGGCGCTCGCGACGCTGATCTTCTTCGCGACGGCGATCTACTACGCGGTGTTCGAGGGCTCGGTGATCGCGGTCGCCGCGCATCACCAGTTTCCAGCGCTCGACTACAAGTGGGCCGCGCTGATCGTCGTCTGCTACAGCGTGCCGCTCGTGTTCGGCAGCGTGCAGCACTGGCTCGACAAGTTCAACGGCGTGCTGCTGCCGTTCTACCTGTTCGGGTTGCTCGCGGCGGTCGGGCTCGCGACGGCCGAGTACGGCTATCACGCCGCGTGGCTCGATTTCGGGCCGGCGGGCGGCGCCCCGGCCGGCGGCTGGTGGCAGTGCTTCGTCTACTACATGGGCGTATGGGTGCTGATGATGTTCACGTTCGACTACGCGCGCTTCGGCCGCAAGGCCGACGCCCGCTATCACGGCCGCTTCAACTTCGGGATGCCGTTCTACCTCGTCACGTTCCTCGTCAACGGCGCGGCCGGCATCTATCTCGTCAGCACGATTCCCGGGCTCGGCACGCTGTCGGAAGTGTCGGTCGTGCTCGCGCTGCTGAAGCTGATGGGCGTGTGGGGGCTGCTGTTCGTGTGGGTCACGCAGTCGCGCATCAATACCGCGAACTACTACCTCGCGACCGTCAACATGCAAGCGTTCTTCCAGAAGGTCGCGGGGCTGCGCGCGCCGAAATTCGTGTGGGCGGTCGTGGTCGGCGCGGTCGTCTATGCGCTGATGATGGCCGACATCTTCTCGCGGATCCTGCAAGCGCTCGCGTACCAGGGCATCTTCGTCGTCGCGTGGGTCGGCGTCGCGCTCGCGCACATCTTGTCGGCGCGCTACGGGCAGCTCGTCGGCGACGACGTCGAATGCCGCGACGCGCACGTGCCGGTGTTCAATCCGGGCGGCCTAACCGCGTGGTTCGCGGGCGCGTTCGCGGGGCTCGCGCTGAACCAGGCGACCGGGTTCGCCGCGTCGCTGTCGGCGCCGGCCACCTTCGCCGTGTCGTGGCTCGTCTATCGCGCGCTGCTCGGCACCGCGAAGCGGACCTGGTTCGTGCGGAACACGTGACGCGCCGCGGCTCGGCCGATCGTCTGCATCCGACTGCCCTGCGCGTCGCGAATCGAAAG
>NZ_BCPP01000847.1:0-3192 GCF_016586125.1 Burkholderia sp. E168m23 | reverse complement strand
CCTTGGGCGACAGGTCGTTGACGACCTTGCCGTCGATGCAGATCTCGCCGCTCGTGACCGTCTCGAGCCCGGCGATCATGTTGAGCAGCGTCGATTTCCCGCAGCCCGAGCCGCCGACCAGGATCAGGAACTGTCCGTCCTCGATCTCGATGTCGACACCCTTCAGGACCGGCACCCCGTTCGGGTAGGTCTTGTACACGTCACGGATGGAAAGGCTTGCCATGCTGTGAATCCTCTGTCTCGTCTCGCGCGGCGCACTCGGGCGCCGCGTCGGGTTCGTTTCGATGCGCCGCGCGTGGTGCGCGGCCGGTTCGTCGTATCGGATGAAGCCGCGCTTACCCCTTCACCGCGCCTGCCGTCAGCCCGCGCACGAAGTAGCGGCCGGCGACGATGTAGACGAGCAGCGTCGGCAGCGCGGCAATGATCGCGCCGGCCATGTCGACGTTGTATTCCTTCACGCCCGTCGACGTGTTGACGAGGTTGTTCAGCGCGACCGTGATCGGCATCGAGTCGACGCCGGAGAACACGATCCCGAACAGGAAGTCGTTCCAGATCTGCGTGAATTGCCAGATCAGGCACACCATGAAGATCGGCAGCGACACCGGCAGCAGGATCTTCGTGAAGATCGTGAAGAAGCCCGCGCCGTCGATGCGCGCGGCCTTCACGAGTTCGGCCGGCACGCTCACGTAGAAGTTGCGGAAGAACATCGTCGTGAACGCGATCCCGTACACGACGTGCACGAACACGAGGCCCGGAATCGTGTTGGCGAGGCCGAGCATCCCCTGCAGGCGCGCCATCGGCAGCAGGATCACCTGGAACGGGATGAAGCAGCCGACCAGCATCATCGTGAACAGCGCGTCCGCGCCGCGAAAGCGCCAGTGCGTGAGCACGTAGCCGTTGAACGCGCCGATCAGCGACGAGATCAACACGGCCGGAATCACCATCTGCAGCGAGTTCAGGAAGAACGGCTTCATCCCGTCGCAGCGCACGCCGGTACAGGCGCCGCTCCAGGCCTTCACCCACGGATCGACGGTCCACGAGGTGGGCGGCGTCAGCAGGTTGCCGGTGCGCAACTGGTCGAGGTCCTTGAACGACGTCGACAGCATCACGTAGATCGGGAACAGGAAATACAGCGCGAACAGGATCAGTGCCGCATAGATCACTGCCCGGCTGATCGTCATCTTAGGCTGCATTGCGGGTGCTCCTCGATTCCATATACATCAGCGGCACCAGCACCGCGACCACGGTCGCGAGCATCATCACCGAGGACGCCGCGCCGAGCCCGAGCTGGCCGCGGTTGAACGAAAACGTGTACATGAACATGGCCGGCAACGACGACGACGTGCCCGGGCCGCCCGCAGTCAGCGCGACGACGAGGTCGAAGGTCTTGATCGTGATGTGGCAGAGGATCAGCAGCACCGAGAAGAACACCGGGCGCATGCTCGGGATCACGATCTTGCGGTAGATGGTCGGCAGCGTCGCGCCGTCGACCTGCGCGGCCTTGAAGATCTCGCCGTCGACACCGCGCAGCCCCGCGAGGAACAGCGCCATCACGAAGCCGGTCGATTGCCACACGGCCGCGATCACCACGCAGAAGATCGCCTTGTCCGGATCGTCGAGCCAGCCGAACGAGAAGCTCGTCCAGCCCCAGTCGTGCATCACCTTCTCGAGGCCGAGGCCCGGGTTCAGAATCCATTGCCACGCGGTGCCGGTGACGATGAACGACAGCGCCATCGGGTACAGGAAGATCGCGCGCAGCGCGCCTTCGTTGCGAATCCGCTGGTCGAGCAGGATCGCGAGGAACAGCCCGAGGCCGACGCAGATCGCGATGAACGGAATCCCGAACCAGCCGAGGTTCGCGGCGGAGGTCCACCACACGTCGTTCTGGAACAGGTCCGTGTAACGGCCGAAGCCGTCGAATTCGTAGTTGGGCAACAGCCGCGAGCGGGTCAGCGACAGATAGCCGGTAATCAGGATGAAGCCGTAGATGAACACCACGGCGATCGCGACGCTCGGCGCGAGCACGAGCTTCGGGATCCAGCGATCGGCGAAGGCCGACATCGGCGACGTACGCCGTGCGGCGGCAGCGCCGGATCCGTTTCCGCTAAGAGGGGCAGCCACTTGATTCGACTCCTGGAACGAGGGCGACGCAGGCCGGGCCGGCGCCGGGTACGGCACGGGCCCGCGGGCGAGCCCGTTTGCTGCACATGCAAAAACGCCCGGCCGATGAAGCGTGTCCGGCCGGGCGCCTGGCGCGCGTTACTTGACCTTCGCGGCCTTCGCGAGCGCGGCGACCGCGCTCTTCGAATCCTGCTGCGAGTTCATGAACTTCGTCACGACGTCGGTGATCGCGCCGGCGGTCGCGTCGCCTTGCGCCATGCCGTGCGCGAGCGACGGCACGAAGCCGCCCGACTTGATCGCGGTCTGCTCGTCGGCATACGACTTCTTCGCGCAGTCGTCGAACTTGTCCATCTTCACGCCGAGACGCACCGGCACCGAGCCCTTCAGCAGGCTGAACTGCTCCTGGAACTCGGGCGTCATGATCGTCTTCGCGAGCGCGAGCTGGCCCGGCGTCGCGTTCTTCTCGCCCTTCTGCTGGAAGAACACGAACGAATCGACGTTGAACGTGTACGAATTCGCGGTGCCCGGCACCGGCGCGCAGATGTAGTCCTTGCCCGCCTTCTTGCCGGCGTTTTCGAATTCGCCCTTCGCCCAGTCGCCCATGAACTGCATGCCGGCCTTGCCGTTGATGACCATCGCGGTCGCGAGGTTCCAGTCGCGGCCGTTACGGCCGGTGTCGAAGTAGCCCTGGATCTTGCGCACCGTGTCGAACACCGACAGCATCTGCGGCGACGTCAGCGTCGCCTGGTCGAGGTCGACCAGCGCCTTCTTGTAGAACGCCGGGCCCTGCGACAGCACGACGTCTTCCCACAGCGTCAGGTCCTGCCACGGCTGGCCGCCCATCGCGACCGGCTGGATGCCCGCGGCCTTCAGCTTGTCGGCCACCGCGAAGAATTCGGGCCAGGTGGTCGGCACCTTCGCGCCGACCTTGTCGAGCGCGGCCTTGTTGATGTACAGCCAGTTGACGCGGTGCACCGAGAACGGCGCGGCGACGGTATGGCCCTTGTACTTGATGATCTTGTCGATTTCCGGCGGCAGGTTCTGCTTCCAGTCGCCGGCGGCCGAATCGAT
>NZ_BCPP01000846.1:0-3194 GCF_016586125.1 Burkholderia sp. E168m23 | reverse complement strand
CGTCCGACTCGGGTGACGAGCCGCTTCCGATATGGATTGCCCCTTGGCGGTACGCTTCGAAACGTGCGTCAGCTATCGATCGGAGAACGCACGTCCATGTGGATATCCGGCCTGCTCAAGCACTCGAAGCGCTGTGGTTTTCAATGGTGAGAGTGCGCGTATGGTCGGGAGGCAACGCAGTTCCGCACGTGGACAACTACCCCGCCAGCCAGTCGAAGCCCTGTGTATTTCAACGGTGAGAGCGAGCCGGCAATCGCTCGACCAGCGTGTTCAGGCGAGATGTCCAGCCGGCAAACCCACGCTCGTCCCTGTGTATTCGAACGGTGAGCGCAGGCGGAGGACCGACGAAACGCGCGGTTTCCGATGTGGATATCCGCCGCCGAAATTCACTCGCCAATCTGTGAATTTCAACGGTGAGCGCCCCGCATGCCGATTCCTGATGTGGATATCCCGGCCCCGACGCCACTCGAAACGCTGTGCAATCGAACGGTGAGCGCGCGAGCCGATCGACAGAGCGGCGCGGCATTGTGGACATCCGACGTCGCCAGCCAATCCGAATGCTGTGCATTCCAACGGTGAGGGTGACGGCCCGATGCCCCGAAACCCTTGTCGCAAGGGGTTCGAGCGCCATCCACCCTGCTGACGGTGAGCCCCGCGGCACGCCCCGCCTTTTCCGCCGGACCATCCGACCACCGCGACACGCCTCCCCATCACACTCCGGCCGCCCCGCGCGAGAACTCTCTCAAATCCCGTCAAAAAGCTGCGCAGTTTTTCTCACGGCAGGCCCCTCCGAGCAAGATGAGAAAAAACATTCTCGGCCGCGCGCGAAAAAATAGAGCCATTCGCTGCCGGCACCCTGCGTCATCCGACGCCCCGCCGCGCACGGCCCAGAACAGCACGACAGCACAATCCGGAGACATCCCCTCATGACCGCCCGCCAGCCCGTCGACGGCACGCCTGCCCTGTCCGACTACCGCCTGACCGACAACCTGACCGCGACGCGCGGCCGGATCTTCCTGACCGGCACGCAGGCGCTGATCCGCCTGCTGCTGATGCAGCGCGCGGTCGATACCGAACAGGGGCTCAACACGGCCGGCTTCGTCAGCGGCTATCGCGGTTCGCCGCTCGGCATGGTCGACCAGCAGCTGTGGAAGGCGAAGAAACTGCTCGACGCCAGCAGCGTGCGCTTCCTGCCCGCGATCAACGAGGAACTCGGCGGCACGGCCGTGCTCGGCACGCAGCGGGTCGAGGCCGACCCGGAGCGTACGGTCGAGGGCGTGTATGCGATGTGGTACGGCAAGGGCCCGGGCGTCGATCGCGCGGGCGATGCGCTGAAGCACGGCAACGCGTACGGTTCGTCGCCGCACGGCGGTGTGCTGGTCGTCGCGGGCGACGACCATGGCTGCGTGTCGTCGTCGATGCCGCACCAGAGCGATTTCGCGATGATGGCGTGGCACATGCCGGTCGTGAACCCGTCGAACATCGCCGACATGCTCGAATTCGGCCTGTACGGCTGGGCGCTGTCGCGCTACTCGGGCGCGTGGGTCGGCTTCAAGGCGATCTCGGAAACGGTCGAGTCGGGCTCGACCGTCGACCTCGATGCATTGCAGACGCGCTGGCCGGCGCCGGCAGGCTTCACGCCGCCGGCGGGCGGCCTGCACAACCGCTGGCCCGACCTGCCGAGCCTCACGATCGAGGCGCGTCTCGCGGCGAAGCTCGACGCGGTGCGCCATTTCGCGCGTGCCAACAGCATCGACAAGTGGATCGCGCCGAGCGCGCAGGCGAACGTCGGCATCGTCACCTGCGGCAAGGCGCACCTCGACCTGATGGAAGCGCTGCGCCGCCTCGACCTGACGGTCGCCGACCTCGACGCGGCCGGCGTGCGGATCTACAAGGTCGGCCTGTCGTATCCGCTCGAAATGACGCGCATCGAAACCTTCGTCGACGGGCTCGCCGAAGTGCTGGTGATCGAGGAGAAGGGCCCGGTCATCGAGCAGCAGATCAAGGACTACCTGTACAACCGCACCGAAGGCGCCCGTCCGCGCGTGCTCGGCAAGCACGACGCGGCCGGTGCGTGCCTGCTGTCCGAGCTCGGCGAACTGCGTCCGTCGCGCATCCTGCCGGTGTTCGCGGCATGGCTCGCGCGGCACAAGCCGGCGCTCGACCGGCGCGAGCGCGTGGTCGATCTCGTCGCGCCGCAGATCCTGTCGAACGAGGCCGACGCGGTGAAGCGCACGCCGTATTTCTGCTCGGGCTGCCCGCACAACACGTCGACGAAGGTGCCGGAAGGCTCGATCGCGCAGGCCGGCATCGGTTGCCATTTCATGGCGTCATGGATGGAGCGCGACACGACGGGGCTGATCCAGATGGGCGGCGAGGGCGTCGACTGGGCCGCGCACGCGATGTTCACCAACACGAAGCACGTATTCCAGAACCTCGGCGACGGCACTTACTTCCACTCGGGCATCCTCGCGATCCGCCAGGCGGTCGCCGCGAAAGCGAACATCACGTACAAGATCCTCTACAACGACGCGGTCGCGATGACGGGCGGCCAGCCGGTCGACGGCAGCATCTCGGTGCCGCAGATCGCGCGGCAGGTCGAGGCGGAGGGCGTGTCGCGCTTCGTCGTCGTGTCGGACGAACCGGAGAAGTACGACGGTCATCACGGGCAGTTCCCGACCGGCACGACGTTCCATCACCGCAGCGAACTCGACGCGGTGCAGCGTGAATTGCGCGAAACGCCGGGCGTCACCGTGCTGATCTACGACCAGACCTGCGCGGCCGAGAAGCGTCGCCGCCGCAAGAAAGGCGAATTCCCCGACCCGGACAAGCGCCTGTTCATCAACGACGCGGTGTGCGAAGGCTGCGGCGACTGCGGCGTGCAGTCGAACTGCCTGTCGGTCGAGCCGCTCGAGACGCCGCTCGGCCGCAAGCGCCGCATCGACCAGTCGTCGTGCAACAAGGACTATTCGTGCGTGAACGGCTTCTGCCCGAGCTTCGTGACGGTCGAAGGTGCGGCGCTGAAGAAGGCGGCCGGCGCCGCGTTCGACGAAGCCGCGCTCGCCGCGCGCGTCGACGCGCTGCCGGTGCCGGCGACGCACCTCGACGCGGCGCCGTTCGACATGCTCGTGACGGGCGTGGGCGGCACGGGCGTCGTGACGGTCGGCGCGCTGATCAGCATGGCCGCGCATCTC
>NZ_BCPP01000845.1:0-3200 GCF_016586125.1 Burkholderia sp. E168m23 | reverse complement strand
GAGCGCACTGCTGCCGCGGCTGGCCGGCCATCAGGTCGCCGCCGAGAAGCTGCTGCTGGGCGAGGCGTTCGACGCGCTGGAAGCGCACCGGATCGGCATCGTCAACCGCGTGCTGCCGGCAGCCGAACTCGACGCGTTCGCGGCGAAGCAGGCAGCGAAGCTGGCGGCGTTGCCGGCGGCATCGCTGCGGGTGACGAAGGCGCTGCTCAAGGATACGGGCGGCGTGGCGACGCCCGCGCGGATGGCCGAGGAAGCGCGTCATTTCGCGACGATGCTGCGCGCGCCGGAAGCGCGCGAGGCGATGACCGCGTTCTTCGAGAAGCGCAAGCCGGATTTCCGTCAGTTCGACTGACGGACTGAGGCGCGCCGGCGGGAGACCGTCGGCGCACGCGCACGGTCTGGATCAGGCCGTGCCGTAATCGACGTGGCCGGTTTCGCGGCAGAAGCTGACGAGCCGCAAGCCGGCCGCCTTCGCGATTTCGATCGCGAGCGACGACGGCGCGGAGATGGTCGCGACCAGCGGGATGCCGACCCGCGCCGCCTTGCGCACGAGCTCGTAGCTCGCGCGGCTCGACAGGAACACGAAGCCGTCGGTGGTATCGGCGCGCGACAGCACGAGGGAGCCGATCAGCTTGTCGAGCGCGTTGTGGCGGCCGACATCCTCGAATGCCGCGCGAATCGCGCCTGTTGCGTCGCACCACGCGGCCGCATGCAGGCCGCCGGTCAGTTTCGTGAGCGCCTGATGCGCCGGCAGCGCATGCGCGGCGCGCGCCAGCGCGTCGGGCGCGAGGCGCGCGAGAAAGCCGGTATCGGGCACGCGTTCGGGTGCGAGGTCGAGCAGGTCGATGCTCTCGATGCCGCAGACGCCGCAGCCCGTGCGCCCCGCGAGCGCGCGGCGCCGGTCCTTCAGCGCGGCGAACGCCTGCTGGACCACTTCCAGATGGACTTCCGCATGCGGCAGCGGCGCGTCGGCGTGCAGGATCACCTCGATGTCCTTGATGTCGCTGCCGCGCGCGACGATGCCTTCCGAGATCGCGAAGCCGACCGCGAACGCTTCGAGGTCGCACGGCGTACACATCATCACCGCGTGCGAGATGCCGTTGAAGACGAGTGCGACCGGCCATTCCTGGCCGACGAAGTCGTGCGCGGTCTCGACCGCGCCGCCGCGCGTGCGGCTCACGGGCAGCTCGATCGCGCCGCGCGGTTCGTCGCGCAATGCGTCGTGCAGTTCGTCTGATTGGGTCGGATTCACGAGCACTCCCGTTGATTCGAAGCGCGGCCGGCGACGATCGTACCGCCGCCCGCGCGCAGAGGTTCTAAAATACCCCAGGCAAGCCGGCCGCGCCGGCATCCGCCACGTCAGGTAACGACCATGGGACTCAGCGACGCTCCGTTGCTCTTCAACTTCGAACACGATTCGTCGGAAAACTTCACGTACATCCCGATGATCGTGCGTTTCAATCTCGACCGCTTCGGGCTGCGGATTTCGCTCGAACAGTGGCAACTGCTGCCGCTCGAGGACCGCAAGCTGCTCGCGCGCTTTCCGGCCGACGACGACACCGCGATCGAGCCCAATTTCGATCACGCGCTGTTCGAAATGCTGCGCACGCACGCCGATCTGGAGCCGTCATGGTTCCAGCCGGACGAGCAACCGGCCTGGCGCACCGTCGACACGGTGCCGGCGTCGCTCGTGCAGCAAAGCGCGCTGGCCGGGCTGCCGGCGCCGGCGCTCGCGCAGTGGCAGCGGCTTGCGCCATTCCAGCGCTACGTGCTGGTCAAGCTGTCGCGCAAGCCGGCGCTGAATCACGATTTCGTGCCCGCGATGCGGGAGTTCGGGCTGGCCGCCACGCACTGACCGGCCGTATGCCGCGCCGCATGCCGCGCTGCGCTGCGCTGCGGCGCGTGCGCATCAGAGCGGCGGCAGTTGGCGCGGCTTGCGGTCCGACCCGGTCGCGACGTAGGTGAGCGTCGCTTCGGTGACTTTCACGACTTCGCCCATCAGGCGCATGCGCTGTGCGTACACCTCGACGTCGACGGTGATCGACGTATTGCCGGTGCGCATGATGGTGGCGTAGAAGCTCAGCAGATCGCCGACGAATACCGGCTGCTTGAACACGAACGAGTTGACCGCGACCGTCGCGACGCGGCCGTTCGCGCGCTGGCTCGCGGGGATCGAGCCGGCGATGTCGACCTGCGACATGATCCAGCCGCCGAACACGTCGCCGTGGACGTTCGCGTCGTGGGGTTGCGGGACGACGCGCAGCGCGGGCTGCTTCTGCGGGAGTTCGAGGGTCGAATCGGTCATGGCGGGGGCTTTCATCCTGTAATAAATGAGCCGCCGCGCGCAGGCTTGGCCGGCGAGGGCGCCGGCAGCGGCGCGAAGCGGCTTCTGCGACAATACAACGTTCGCAAATTGTACGAGAAAGCGCGCGAGCCGGCCGTCGAGACACGGTTGGAGCCCCGCCGCGGAACCCTTCCCCATGCGCCGATTTCCCGCTTCCGGCGAGCCCGCGCCGGCTTCGACCGGGCCTCGCAACGACTGGCAGACCATCCGGTCGCTGCTGCCGTACCTGACCACCTACAAATGGCGCGTCGCGCTCGCGCTCGGCTGCCTGATCGGTGCGAAGGTCGCGAACCTCGGCGTGCCGGTCGTGATGAAGCGCATCGTCGACCATCTGTCCTACGTGCAGCAGCTCACCGCGCTCGGCCGTGCCGAACAGTCGGCCGGCATCGTGCTCGCGGGCGGCGTCGGGCTGCTGGTGGTCGCGTATGCGCTCGTGCGGCTGTCGACGTCGCTCTTTACCGAGCTGCGCGAGATCCTGTTCTCGAAGGTCACCGAGAGCGCGGTGCGCCAGCTCGCGCTGCAGGTGTTCCGGCATCTGCACGGGCTGTCGCTGCGGTTTCATCTCGAGCGCCAGACGGGCGGCATGTCGCGCGACATCGAGCGCGGCACGCGCGGCATCCAGCAACTGATTTCGTATTCGCTGTACAGCATCCTGCCGACGCTCGTCGAGGTCGGGCTCGTGCTCGGCTTCTTCGTGGTCAAGTACGAGGCTTACTACGCGTACGTGACGTTCGCCGCGCTGGTCACGTACATCGTGTTCACCGTGAAGGTCACCAACTGGCGCACGCACTTCCGCCGCACGATGAACGAGCTCGATTCGCGCGCGAACTCGCGGGCCATCGATTCGCTGATCAAC
>NZ_BCPP01000844.1:0-3201 GCF_016586125.1 Burkholderia sp. E168m23 | reverse complement strand
GGCCGGTATTTCGCCGGCAGGTTCGTCGTGCTCGGCAGGCCGATGTCGTTGAACGGCGGGCCCGCGTAGGTGCCGTTCACGAGCCCGTTCTTGATCGCATTGAGCGTGTCCTGGTTGCCGGCCGCCCCTGAACCGCCGATCGCGTTCGCGATCGTGCCGGCGCTCGGGCCAATCACGTTCAGGTTATTCGTGTTGATCGTGAACGGCTCCGCGCCGCGGCCGAAACCGTTCGTCACCGACCAGTACGAGCCGACCGGCGGATAGCGGTTACCGTTCCACTGGAACTGGTAGTACGCCTCGGTGCTGAACCCGTGCGACAGGTCGGCCGCCAGGCTCACCATCGGCGCGGGCAGCAGCGCCTGCTTGAGCTGCGAGCCGGGAATCAGCAGCTTTTGCGTGTCGATGGAGTTCGTCGCGTTGATGCCGCTCTGCGCGAACATGCTCTCGCCCCAGTTGATCACCTGGTTGCCGAGCCGCACGTGCGCGTTGCGCCCGCCGATCGTGAAATCCTTCTGCGCCCACAGGTCGAGCAGCTGCGCGTTGTAGACGACCTGCGCGGCGGCCGTGCTCGACAACGGCGTGCGGTTCGTGTTCTTCGCCATGAAGTCGTACATGCCGGTGCCGCGCACCATGAACTTCAACCCTTCGCTCGGCATCTTCAGCAGCAGCTCGCTGGTCGCGCTGATGTAGGTGCTGAACGGCTGGCCCCTGCGGTAGTTCAGATCGCCGTTGTCCGCATAGCCCCACTGGTTGGTGTTCGCGGCCGCGCCGCAGCCGAAGGCGTTCGGGTCGCCGGTGAGCGAGCAACTCGGGTTTTTGGTGCGAATACCGGCGCCGGCCGTCAGGTTCGACACCCACGAGCCCTGCAGGGCCCCGCCGTTCAACGTGAAGTCATACGCGTACGCGCTCGACGTCGCGGCGCCCGCCATCGCCACCAATACGGTAGCATTCCTGAATAACCTTGCCGGTTCCATGATCCACCTCCGCCCCTGTCCGATGCCGGCGCACGATCGTTGCGCGCGCCGGTCCTTGTGTCCGTCAGCCGGTCGCCGTCAACGTTCGCTGACCGAGCGCAGCGATTCCGCGGTGTAGAAATCCTGCTTGAAGCGCGGATCGTCGGCCTGACCGAACCAGCGAATGTCCTTGCCCTGGCCAATCGACGACGCATCGAATACGTAGCGGCCGTTGATCATGTCGTACTGCGCGAGCGGTTCGTTGTCGCAGGTGCCGCCGAGTTCCCATACCGGAATCGGGTAGCTTTCCCGCACCTTCCACAGCTTGCCCTGCGCGTCGTAGTCCTCACCGACGAGCGCGAGCCAGCTGTCTTCGTCGAGATAGAACACCTTCTTCGACGCGACGTGTCGCGCGCTCGGCTTCAGCGTCGCCTCGACGACCCACACGCGATGCGTCTCGTAGCGACGGTTCGCCGCAGCGAGGCCGTCGGGCGTCGCGACGTCGTGCAGCTTGCTCTTGAACCGGTACATGCCGAACGCGTTGTACGGGACCAGCATTTCCTTCTTGCCGACCAGCTTCCAGTTGAACCGGTCGAGCGAGCCGTTGATCATGTTGGCCTCGTCGATCAGGTACTGGTTCTCGAAGCCGATCAACGGCGCGTCGTGCGTATAGGCCGGCATGCGTCGCACGCGGCGCTGGCCCGGGAAGTAGTAGTAGGTTTCCGAGTCCTTGTTGAAGTACTGCCGCTGGACGAAGGCCTGCCCGGCCAGCGCGGCCGGCGAGTTCATCTGGAAGTAGACGGCGGCGCTCAACTGGTCGACGTCCTGCGGCGAGGTCTTGCCGAGCTTGGCCGACGGGAAGTAGAACGTCTGCGGACCGACCGCGTCGATCCATTCGCTGCTGCCGGGGCGCGGCGAAATGCTCGTGGCGACCTGCGCCCATTCGACGCCTTCGCCGCGATAACGCATCTCGTAGTTCAGGATCGCTTCGATGCCGCTCTTCGGTTGCGGGAACGGCACGCCCGGCAACGCGGCCGCGGCGAGGTTCTCGCCGCTCGCATCCAGCTTCGCGGCCGTGAGGTTCGCCTTCGAGTTCTGCTCGGCGGCATCCGGCAACTGGCATTCGCGGTGGGACGGGTAGACGTCCATCCGGTAGCCCTTCTTCTGCTTGATCAGCGCGACCTGGCCGGGCGACAGCTTGTCCGCATACTTGTCGACGTTCGCCGCGTCGATCGAATAGAGCGGCTTCTCGTTGCGATGCTTCCAGAAATCGCCGCGCACCTTGCCCCACTCCCAGCCGGCGTCGGGCGACTGCTTGCCCGCATAAGTCGGCACCGCGCCGTCCTTGCTTGCCGAGCGGTCGGCGCCGGCCGGCGTCAGGTCGTCCGCCGCGACGGCGGTGCCGATCGCGACACATGCAGCGGCCGCGATCGCGGACGTGGTCCAGAAACGATGCTTCTTCATCATGGTTCTCCTTCCTGCTCCGCCTTCGCTCGCCCATTCCGGACGAAACGCGTTTGTTTCGATCGTCGCCGTCAATCGACGATGACGTCGCGCCCTGATCGTGGCCGGCCGGGGTTCCGGCGGGCCGCGTGCCATTCGACTGCTATCCCGTTTCTTTTTTCAGGACTGCGATTCATATGGAACGCGAATCCTGCGAAAAACCCTCGTGCCTTCCGTCAGCCCTTGCCGGAGCCGGCCACCGCCACCGCGCGAATCTCGACGCACAGCCCCGGCAGCGCCAGTTGCGTGACACCGACCGCCGTCCATGACGGGTAACGGTCGGGGAAATACACGTCCTTGACCGCCGCGAAGCCTTCGGTCTCGCGTTGCAGATCCGTGTGGAACGTCGTGAGCTCGACGACATCGGCGAGGCTCGCGCCGGCTTCCTCGAGGATCGCCTTCAGGCACTCGAACGCGATCCGTGCCTGTGCCTGCACGCCGTCGGCCGGCTGCATCTGCGCGTCGAGGCCGACCTGGCCCGACACCCAGATCGTGTCGCCGACGCGCGTCGCCGGCGAGAAGTGGTACGCGTCGTACCACGGCTGGAATGCAGCCGGCACGATCGATTGCCGCTTCGGAGTTGCTGTCATGACGAATTCTCCCGGTTCAGACGAGTTGACGGAAACACGGCGCGCGGAACGGATCGCCGGCCTTCAGCCCGGCGAGTTCCTCGACGAACAGCACGCCGGCCGGCGTGAATCCTGAGCGGCTTTCGTCGGGCAGCGGGCTGAACACCGCGTTGTCG
>NZ_BCPP01000843.1:0-3205 GCF_016586125.1 Burkholderia sp. E168m23 | reverse complement strand
CGCGCGCAGCACGACCTTCGCGAACGCTTCCGGTGTGGTGAGCTGACCTTGCGCGGTGAGCGGCACGGTCACGCGCTGGCCCGGCAGCGCGGGCAGCGCACCGAGGCTGCCCGGTGCGATCTGCACGTTCTGCTGCCCGATCGCGGTCGTCAGGTCGCTCATCGACAGGCCGAAATTGATCAGCTTCTGCGGATCGACCCAGATGCGCATCGCGCGCTCCGAACCGAACTGCAGCACACGGCCGACGCCGTCGATGCGCCGCAGTTCCTCGGAGACGCTGCGCGCCATGTAGTCGGCGAGCGCGCCTTCGTCGAAGCGGCCGTTGTCGGAGCGCAGGCTGACGATCATCAGGAACCCTGACGACGCGGATTCGACGATTAGTCCGTTCTGACGCACGGCGGCGGGCAGGCGCGGCTCGACCGACTTGATCTTGTTCTGCACGTCGACCTGCGCCATCTCCGGATTAGTGCCGGGCTTGAACGTCACGGTGATCTGTGCCTGGCCCGAGGTATCGGCCGACGATTCGAAGTACAGCAGGTTCTTGACGCCGGATAATTCGCGCTCGATGAGGCTCAGCACGCCGTCGTTCATCGTCTGCGGCGTGGCGCCCGGGTAGCTCGCGGTGATCGTGACAGACGGCGGCGCGACCGACGGGTAGCGCGCGACCGGCAGTTGCGGGATCGCGATCAGCCCCGTCAGGATGATGAAGAGCGCGATCACCCACGCAAACACCGGGCGTCGGATAAAGAATTCAGCCATGGCTGGAGGCTCCTCGTGACTCAGTGCGCGGACGCGGTGGCGACCGCGTCAGGCGACTTCCAGTCGGTTGCGGCAGCCGGTGCGCCGTCGGTCAGGCGCTCCATGCCTTCGACGACGATCTTCTGACCGGCCTGCAGGCCCGATTTGATCCGATAGCTGCGGTTCGTCAGTTCGCCGACCTCGACCGCTTTCAGACGAGCGGTACCTTTCGCGTCGAGCACCCACACCTGCGGCTTGCCGCCGGCGCGCACGATGGCCTGTTGCGGCACCATCACGGCGTTGGCGTAGTGCGCGCGCGGAATCCGGGCACGCACGTACATGCCCGGCAGCAACTGGCGTTTCGGGTTGTCGACCAGCACGCGCAGCAGCACGTCGCCGGTGCCCGGATCGACGTTGACGCCCGAGAACAGCATGCGGCCGCGCACGTCGTAACGCGTGTCGTCGTCGCGCAGCACGTCGACCGGCAGGCCGTTGCCGTCCGACGCTTGCGGCTGCGACGCGAGCGCGTCGCGCAGCGCCTCGAGCGAGGCGGCCGGTTGCCGCACGTCCACGTAGACCTGGTCGATCTGCTGGATGCGCGCCATCGGCTGGCTGTCGCTGCTCGACACCAGCGCGCCTTCGGTCACGAGCGCCTGGTCGATGCGGCCGGCGATCGGCGCTTCCACGGTCGCGAACTTCAGGTCGAGCTGGCGGCGCGCGAGCGTCGCGCGGGCCTGCGCGACGTCGGCCGCGGCCTGGTCGCGTTGCGATACGGCGTCGTCGTACACCTGGCGGCTGATCGCGTCGGCCTCGACGAGCGGACTTGAAGCGCGCCGTCTGCACCTTCGCGCGCTCGAGCGCGGCCTGCGCACGCTGCAGCGAGGCGGCAGCCGTGTCCATCTCCGCCTTGAACGGCGCCGGATTGATCTGGAACAGCGGCTGGCCGGCGCGCACTTCGGTGCCTTGTTCGAACAGCCGGCGTTGCACGATGCCGCTCACCTGCGGCCGGATCTCGGCCACCCGCACGGCCGCGACGCGGCCCGGCAGGTCTTCGGTCACGTCGACGCGCGTGGCGGCCACCGTCATGGCCGCGACCGGGGTGGCCGGGGCGGCGGCCTGCTGCTCGGACGGTCCGCACCCCGCCAGCATTGCCGCCACCAGCGCGCATACGGCACCGTGGCAGCATCGTTTCTGATTCTTCATAGCGACTCCAGGAAGCGCAGGCAGCCCACTGCCTGCTTTGACGGGGCGGAGTGTGCTTGGATTAGTTGGGGGCTTTGATGCGGAAAGATGGAGATTCGATGGAGGCGGCGAAAGGCGCCGAAAGGAGGGGATGAGCCGAAGCGGAATGCTCGGACGAACAGGGTGCGGCGCGGTGTCGGGCGCGCGGTGTTTCGGCTCGATGCGCGTGTCGGCTCGCGCTGGTGGTTAAAGATCGAGCCGGCAGGGGGACCGGGGGAACTGCACGACGAGGCGCGGTGCGTCTGCAGCTGGCTGGCCATGACGGGGCCGCTGGGCGCACACGTGCACGACATGGCGCCGGCATCGCGCGATGGCGACGTGGATCGGGTCAGCGAATGGGGCGCGCCATTTGACGCGCGGGCGCGCTACGGTTTGGCGCCGGCATTTCGCAGGGCGTCCGCCGCATACGTGTTGTCGTGCGTCAGCGCGAGTTGAAGCAGCGACTGGCCGCGCCGGTCGACATGGTTCGGATTCGCGCCATGCGCGACGAGCAGCGGAATCAGCTCGAAGCGGTTGAACAGCGTCGCGAACCCCAGCGCGGTTTCGCCGGCGCCGTTCGTCTGGTCGATCGGGCAGCGCGTGTCGATCAGGCGTCGCGCGATGTCGGGCTCGTTCCGGAAGAGGGCGCCCATCAGCGCCGTGTTGCCGTGACGATCGCCGACGCACGCATCGGCGCCGACCGACAACAGGTAGTCGAGCGCCGCGGGCTGGCCGTCGTACGACGCGAGAATCACGGCCGTATAGCCGTGGCTGTCGGTGGCGTCGACCGGATAGCCGGCATCGTGCAACGCGCGCAGGATATCGACGCGGCCGACGCGCGCGGCGTCGAACCAGTCGCCGTCATAGCGGCGCAGCGCGGCAGGGTCGGCCTTGCCGTACGTCGGCTGGTCGGGCAGGTGCGCGCAGCCGGCGAGCGCGGCCAGCGCGAGCGCTGCCACGGCCGCACGGATCGTGTGGGGGAAGCGTTCGGATCGCATGAGGGTGTCCTGATGAAGTGGCCGGGCCGACGTGCGCGGCGCGTGTCGCACACGTCGGCAGCGACCGGAGTCGCGGGGATCAGTTGTCGCTCAGCTTCGCCGCGAGCGATTGCACTTGCTGGACGTTCGCGTGAACGGCCTGTGCGAGACGCGTACCGTAGTCTGCGTCGGCCTTGTAGAAGTACGACAGCATCGCGTACTGGTTCTGCGCATTCTTCACCTGGCCGAGGTCGCCGGACAACGCGGTG
>NZ_BCPP01000842.1:0-3206 GCF_016586125.1 Burkholderia sp. E168m23 | reverse complement strand
GTAATAGCCGGCAATCACGCCCGGCGTCGCGGCCGACGTGGGTGCCGATTGGCGCGCGGGTTGCCAGCTGTCGGTCCACGGCGTCATCGTGCAGCCCGTCAGCGCGATGGCCGCGGCAACGAGCGCCGCCTGCGGCAGCCAGCGCGTGAGCGTGTCGTGGATGGGAATAGTTTCTCTCAAGGGTCCTCCCGGATTTGCGTCGTCGCGCCGCCCACCGCCCCCCGGCGCGCGACGCACGATGTCCGGCCCGACGGCCGGATCAACCAGTATCCGACCGCTCGCGCGGCCGTCAGTTTCCACAGCGGAACGTGGGCGCGAATGAGCTCACCGGCCCCTTTTTCGCGTCGTTCCGATCGGCAAAGATACCATTTGTCGCGGTCAAGGCCCCGACAGTTGCCCGGGCCGGAAACAATCTTGCGGCGTCGCCTGGGCACGCCAATCGCCGGCGAGCCGTGCCAGGCGGGCGCTTTGGGGAGTTCGCGGGCGCGGCCGCCACGCCTGCCGTATCGGCCCCGTCATATTGTCCGCTTCGATCGCCGCCTATACTCGGTGATGCGCAGCGCGATCCAACGACAACGAGGAGCATGACAATGAATAACGCGACGTTTCTCTCCGTGCAGCTCGACGCCGACGATTTCGCCGGTTCCAGCGGTCTGGTCGAATTGCTCAACCGGCACCTGTTGTTCGCGACCGACGTCGCCGAAGCGGCCGACGCGCTCGTTCAGCTGGCGAGCGTCACGCACCTGACCGGCGCCACGCGCCACAGCGTCGAGCTGCCGGTCCTCGCGATCGAACGGCTGCGCGACGCGCTCGACACGCTGAGCGGTTACGACGAAACGTGGCTGCAGGTACTGGAGCCGGCCGAAGCGCTGTTCCGCGATATCGGGCGCGGCCGACGCCCGCTGCACTGAACGCCGGCGCTTGGCGCGCCGCCAATGAAAAAGCCCGTTGTTCCGCATAGCGGAACAACGGGCTTCGTACTACAGGGGGTCGGATGCGGTCGCCAGCGCGGCCGTACCATTAACGACCCTTGTAGACCGGTGCGCCGTCCGAGACGCGCTTGACTTGCCAGCCGGTCTTGGCCGCAGCCGGGGCGCCCGATTCCTGGCCGGCGGCCGGTTGCGCACCGTAGCCGGTCGTATCGGCAGCGGCGACGTTCTGTTGCGGGTTCACGCGAGCTTCAGCAGCCTGGATGCCTTCCGGGTAGTTGGTCCGGTCGCTGCCCAGCTTGTAGCCAGCCTGTTGCAGCTGGACCAGTTCGGCCTTCACCTGGGCACGGGTGACGGGCGCGTTCTGTTGGGCGAACGAGACGGCGGGGACAGCGAGGACAGCAGCAGCAGCGAACGTTGCGATCAGCGATTTCATGATTACCTCCGGGATTTTTTTGCTTCGCCGCACACACCATGTCTGCAGCGATGGAACAGAGTTTAGTCCCGGCAGCACCTAGGGAAAACCATGAAAGAACGAAAACACTGTTTCCCCGGAGCCAACAATGTCGGCATCCGGGATAGAAAAACCCTATTCAAAGAATAGATTTTCGCAACAATGCCGCCTCGCCCAGCCGGTTACGACCAGTTCGCGTGGAAGCTGCCCGGCTTGTCGGTGCGCTCGAACGTGTGCGCGCCGAAGAAGTCGCGCTGCGCCTGCACGAGGTTCGCCGGCAGCCGCTCGGAACGGTAGCTGTCGAAGTACGCGACCGCCGATGCGAACGCCGGGACCGGCACGCCGGCCTTCACCGCGGCCACCACCACATCGCGCAGCGCCGTCTGGTAGTTCGCGGCGATGTCCTTGAAGTACGGGTCGAGCAGCAGGTTCGCGAGCGCCGGATCCTTCGCATACGCGTCGGTGATCTTCTGCAGGAAGCGCGCGCGGATGATGCAGCCCGCGCGGAAGATCTTCGCGATCGTCCCGAGATCGAGGTTCCAGCCGTATTCTTCCGACGCCGTGCGCAGTTGCGCGAAGCCCTGCGCGTACGAGATCACCTTGCTCAGGTACAGCGCGCGGCGCACCGCTTCGACGAACGCGGCGCGATCGCCGTCGAACGGCGCGGCGGCCGGGCCCGACAGGATCTTGCTGGCCGCGACGCGCTCCGTCTTCAGCGACGACAGCACGCGGGCGAACACCGACTCCGTGATCAGCGGCAGCGGCACGCCGAGATCCAGCGCGTTCTGGCTCGTCCACTTGCCGGTGCCCTTCTGCGCGGCGCGATCGAGGATCACGTCGACGAGGTGCTTGCCGGTTTCTTCGTCCTTCTTGCCGAAGATCTTCGACGTGATCTCGATCAGGTAGCTGTCGAGCTCGCCCTGGTTCCATTCGGTGTACACCGCGCCGAGTTCGTCGTTGGTCAGGCCCGCGACGTCCTTCAGCACCGAATAGCTCTCGGCGATCAGCTGCATGTCGCCGTATTCGATGCCGTTGTGGACCATCTTCACGTAGTGGCCCGCACCGTCCGGACCCATGTACGCGACGCACGGCTCGCCGTCCGACGGCGCCTTCGCGGCGATCTGCTTGAGGATCGGCTCGACGAGATCGTACGCGTCGCGCTGGCCGCCAGGCATGATCGACGGGCCACGCAGTGCGCCCTCTTCGCCGCCCGACACGCCGGTGCCGATGAAATGCAGGCCCGACTGCGCGAGTTCCTGGTTGCGGCGGATCGTGTCGGTGAAATGCGTGTTGCCGCCGTCGATCAGCACGTCGCCCTTCTCGAGCAGCGGCTTGAGCGAGGCGATCGTCGCATCGGTCGCTTCCCCGGCCTTCACCATCATCAGGATCCGGCGCGGCGTTTCGAGCGACGCGACGAATTCCTCGAGCGTATAGGTCGGCACGAGATTGCGGCCGGGGAATTCGGCGATCAGTTCGTCGGTTTTCTCGCGACTGCGGTTGAACACCGACACCGCGTAACCGCGGCTCTCGATATTGAGTGCGAGATTGCGGCCCATCACCGCGAGCCCGATCACACCGATTGCTTGTTTGCCCATTAGTCAATTCTCCGGAAAAAACGGGGCGCGACCCGAGCCGGGCCGCGCGCACAGGCGAAAGGATAGAGGAAACCCGGCCGCGCTGCCCGCTTGCGTGTCATTGCTCCGCGTGCGGCAGGCGCCGGAACACGACGCTCAGGTTGTTCGCCGGCATCTCGACGACCTCGCTGCAGTCGAGGCCGAGGTCGAGCCCGAGCGCGACCACGGTCTCGAGATCGCGCACGCCCC
>NZ_BCPP01000841.1:0-3207 GCF_016586125.1 Burkholderia sp. E168m23 | reverse complement strand
ACGGCGCCGCGCGCACGCGCGGCGGAAATGACGGGGTCCGGCGGCGACGCGTCGACGGCGATGGGCGCCAACGCCTGCGGCATACCGATCGCGTCGAGCGCGACGACGGTATCGATCGCGTCGATCGCGTCGCTCACCTCGCCTGCATCGGGCAATGCCGCGCCGGGTTCGACGGGCGCGGCTGCTGCGCGTGCGGCGCCCGCCGGCCGCGTCGCCGCGAACAGGTCGCTGTAGTCGGCGATCGGCGCGCGGCGGTTCTCGGCCTTCAGCGCGTCGAGCTCGGTGTCGATGCTGCCCTGCCCGAGGCACACGACGCGGTCGGACAGCGTATCGACCGGCACCTCGAAAATCCGCGCGAGCGCGTCCTCGGCATCGGCCGGCTCGCAGGCGAACAGGAACACGAACAGGTGCCCGGCATCGGCCGTCACGACGTCGCCCGCGCGGCGCGGCCGGCAGTGCCGCAGCGCGTCGACGTGCGACACGCCCGGCAACAGCGTGAGCTTCGCGAGCGTGTGCGGCAGCGCGAGCACCGCGCCGCGATCGAGCACCGCGCGAATCCGCTGGCAAAACGCGCCGACCGGCAGATAACCGAGCACCGAATCGCCGAGCGCGGCCGCGAGCGCCGCGCGGTAGTCGGCCGCGACGGGCCGCGCGTAGAGCTGGCCGTGCAGCGCGTGCACGGCGGCCTGCATCCGCGAGACGGGCAGGTCGCGCGCGACGACCCGGTTCGCGCCGACGCTCAGCACGAGCATCTCGAACTGCTGGCGCAGCACCTCGCCGCGCTCGACGACCGCGATCTTCAGCGCGCCGCCGCACTGCCGGCGCAGCGCGTGCACGTCCGCGCACAGCGCTTCGAGCTGCGCGTGCGAGCGGAACACGAGCACCGCGGTCGCGGCCTGCGCGCTCGCGCACGCGGCGACGACGGCCGCGTTGTCGTCGACGATCTCCCAGCCGTCCGGCACGCGGCTCGCACCGTCGAGCACCGCGCGGCTGACCACCACGCGATCCTCGTCGCTCGCGAGCTTCATCCGCCGTGCCGGTTCGGTCGCGCCGCCATCGACGCTCGCCGACAGCCGGCCGCCCGGTGCGAAGCGCAGCGGCCGCACCTCGCCGGCCGCGAGCGTGTCGCCCGCGCGCCAGAAATCGACCACCCACAACAACTCGCCATGCGTGCGCTGCAACTGCGCGACGCCCGAACAGATCCCGTGGAAGCCGCTGCGCGGCGTGCGATCGGCATCGCGCACGAGCGGCGCATCGTCGGCGCGCGCGTCGCCGCCCGCGCGGGTCGCTTCAGGGTCGAGCAGCAGCACGAGCGCAATCCGGCGCGTGCGGCACCAGTCGGCCAGCGCGTGCGCTTCGTCCGCGAGCGCGACCGGATCGTCCCAGCTGAACCAGCGCTGGGCGCCTTCGACGAAATACAGCGAACGCGCGTGAAATCCATAGCGCTTCATCGCGCGCAAGCCGCCGGTCAGCCGCGCGAACGGGCCCGGCGCCGCGCGGCGCGGTGCGTTGCCGGCTGCGCCGGCGTCGGCACCGTCGTCGGCCGGCTCGACCGCAGCCGGCATCGCCAGCACGTTCAGGTTGCGCGGCCAGCCGGCCGGCTGCACGCCGCCCGCGAAGCCGAGCGATGCCATCTGCGTGGCGACGCGCGCCGGATCGCGCGCCAGCACGATCGTGACGTCGCGCGTGCGCGCCTGACGCGCGCTTTCCCAGACGAGCGCATCGCAGGCCGGCGTGCCGCCGGCCGCGTAGATCGCGTAAAGGCCGCCGGCTTCCAGTTGCGTCCAGGTGTCGGGCAGGCCGTCGATCGCGAGCCGGCTCAAGGCGCCGGCACGGCCGCCCGCCGGCCACATGCGCAGCAGCGCGCGCAGGCGATCGGCCAGGCCAATGGCACCGGGCGCGGAGCGGGTGGCATCGAATTCCGTAGTCACGGCGTTCCCCTAGTAATCCGAATAAAGCCGCACGGGCGTCGGCGTGACGAGCCAGCTGCGCGACGCACGCGCGTCGAACGCATAACGCAGATACACGAGCGCCGAGCTCGGCGCATAGTCGTGCGACCGGTCGATGTGCAATTGCGCGCCGACGCTCAGGTGCGGGTTCACACGATATTCCGCGATGCCGTTCACGCCGTACGAGAACGACACGCCGCGCGTCGAGCTGCCCGCGTACACGAAGCCGGCCGCCACCTGTTCGGCGCGCTGGCCGGAAAGCGTCGGGTAATACAGCGAATCCTTTTCGTAGCTGTTCGAGATCCCGCCCGTGACGGTCAGGTCCCACGACAGCGCATCGTGCCGCCCCGCCCATTCGATCGGCACGCCGAGCGACAGATAGCGCTGCGGACTGTAGTAACCGCCCTGCCCGTACGTGTAGTAGCGCAGGTTCTGCGCGTAGTGCCACGCATTGCCGACCAGCCCCGTGCTGACCTTCATCGCCGCGCGCTCGTACACGGGCACCGTGAAGCCGGTGCGCAGCGTGACTTCCGCGTTGCGTTCGACGTTACGGCCCGACAGCACGCCCGCGCCGAGCTCCGCGAACAGGTTCGTGCGGCCGACGTCGACCGACGCGCGCAGATTCACGCCGTCGCGGCGCACGCCGCCCCACACCGCGCCCGTCCACGGGTCGCGCATCCCCGCGTACGACAGCACGCTGCTCGTTTCCGGCCGCCGCGACGCATTCACGGAGAAGCTCGCGGGGCCCGCGTCGAAGCGGTAGCGCACGCCGCCCACCAGGTAATGCACGGGGAAGCCGAGCGGCGACGTGCCGAGATCGACACGCCAGGCGTCCGATAGATAGCCGGCGCCGAGCGCGACGCCCGTCGTCGACTGGTGCAGCGAGCCCGGCGGATTCGCGATCAGCGCGGCGGCCTGCGGATTCTGCTGCGCCCTGAGCCCCGCGTACGTGCCGAACGTCTTGAGCGAATACGCGTCCGGCACGCTCGTATCGAGCGTGCCCGGATCGAGATGCACGGTGTCGACCTGCGCGAACACGTGCCCGTCATAGCGGATCGGCATCTGCAGGTAGATCGGCACCTGCTGCGCGCGATACGACGAGATGCCTTCGTCGCCCGACTTGTACGCGGGTATCCAGCCGGTCTCGATCTCGGGATTGCGCCGCTGCTGCAGATCCGCGAACGCAGCCTGCGCGGGTGTCAGCCCGTCGCGGCCCGGGCTCACGCCCGTCGCGCGTTCCTGCGACTGCGACAACCGG
>NZ_BCPP01000840.1:0-3208 GCF_016586125.1 Burkholderia sp. E168m23 | reverse complement strand
TGTGAAACGCGATGCTGCGCAGCAGCGCGTCGGCGTTGTGCATGCCGCCTTCGCGCAGATAGCGCCACCACAGCCGGCACAGCTCGGCCTTGACGGTGCTTTTCGCGACGAGATTCGGGTCTTCCTGCAGGTCGCCCGAGAACATCGCGAGCTGCTGCCCGCGCTTCGACGCGAGCGACACGGCCTGCTCGATCCCGTACGGCCAGTACGCTTCGCCGCCGAGATGATCGATCACGACCGTTTTCGCGTGGCGCAGCACGTCGTCGACGTAGAAATCGACCGACGCCGGCTGCCGCAGGAACGTGACGTTCGCGAGCCGCACGCTCGGGAACCCGGCGGGCAAGTGCGGCACGACGCTCGCGAGCAGCGACAGCGTCGTGTCGGCCGAACTCAGGATCACGATGTCGGCCGGCTGCTGGTCGATCCGGACGACGCCCTGTGTATCGTCGACGAAGCCGCCCGGCGTGGTGCGCAGCAGATGCATCGTGCGTTACGCCTGTTGCGGCTCGGCCGCGCACGCGGCGTCGAACGCGCGTTGCAGCGCGGCCGCGTCGAGATCCTCGCCGATCAGCACGAAGCGGCTCGCGCGGGTTTCGCCGTCCTGCCAGCGGCGGTCGAAATAGCTGTCGAAGCGGCGGCCGACACCCTGGATCACGAGCCGCATCGGCGCGCCGGGCAGCGCGGCGAAGCCTTTCGCGCGGTAGATCGTGTGCGCTTCGACCACGCGCTGCAGCGCGGCGATCGTCGCTTCGCGCGTGCCCGCGTCGCCCGATACCACCACCGAGTCGAAATCGTCGTGATGGTGATCGTGATCGCCGTCGTCGGCCGAGCCGTGATGGTCGTGACGCAGGTGGATCGTTTCCTCCGAGGCCGAGTCCAGCCCGAGCAGCATCGCGAGGTCGAGCTCGCCGCGCGTCGCGCGCACGATCTTCACCTGCGGCGGGATTTCTTCGCGGATCGCGGTTTCGATCCGCGCGAACTCGGCGTCACCCACGAGGTCGGCCTTGTTCACGATCACGAGATCGGCGGACGACAGTTGATCGGCGAACAGTTCGTGCAGCGGCGATTCGTGATCGAGGTTCGGATCGGCGCGGCGCTGCGCGTCGACGGCCTGGGGGTTTTCCGCGAACTGGCCGCTCGCGGCGGCCGGCCCGTCGACGACGGTCACGACCGCGTCGACCGTGAAGCTGTTGCGGATCGTCGGCCAGTTGAAGGCCTGCACGAGCGGCTTCGGCAGCGCGAGGCCCGACGTCTCGATCAGCACGTGGTCGATGTCCGCGCGGCGCTCGACGAGCGCCTCCATCACCGGATAGAACTCTTCCTGCACGGTGCAGCACAGGCAGCCGTTCGCGAGTTCGTACAGCTGGCCCGATGCCTCGCCCTGCGCGCCGTCGGCATCGTCGCAGCCGATGCCGCAGCCCTTGAGGATTTCGCCGTCGATGCCGAGTTCGCCGAATTCGTTGACGATCACCGCGATGCGGCGGCCTTCGGCGTGCTGCAGGATGTGGCGCATCAGCGTCGTCTTGCCGCTGCCGAGAAAGCCCGTGACGATCGTGACGGGAAGCTTGCGTAGGGTCATGGTAGGTCCGGTGTCGAAGAGGGAATCAGGACGGGATCGTCGCGTCGGTGGCGGCGCGGCAATTCAGCGGGCGGTGCGCGGGAAGCTCGCCGCGCGATCCGCGCGGACTGCCGCACGGCGGGCGGGACAACGAATCGGACATGGTGCTTCCTTGCGAACGGTCGACATCGTGAATGCCAACACGGCTGCCGCGTGCCCCGCCCGTGCCGCCTGCCGTTCGCCGTGCCGGCCCGGGCGCGTTCGCGCGGAGGCAGATCGGAGGAGACAGCGGGAAACACCGGGCGTCGGGCGCTGCCGCGGCCGTGGACGATGCGCCGCCTCCCCGCGGCGCTGAACCCCAACGTTTAGGCCGGTATCCGGGCTGACGAACACGCCGCTTCGCCTTCCCGGATACGCGCGGCATCCAGTGGCGGTCGTCCGCATGCGCGTGGCATGCGGCGAAGCGGCGCTGCGTGGCGCTTGCGCGCGACGCGTTCGCTTACCGTTGCGGGGGCAGCACAGGTTGACTCGACTGCGGCGCAGGCAGGCTCCCTGTTTCCCGTTTAACTGCGCACGCCGGAGCGGCGCGCGCGAGCACCAAAACGCGTGCGAGTGTAGGCGGCGGTGCGGGGAGCGTCAAGGCGAACGGCCGGCGATGAACGCGAATGATTGTCGTTTTCAACTAGACAAGATAAACTTTACTCGATAACGCAAACAACCGCGCAACGGCCATGTGAGGCAATCACTCAGTCATCCTCAAATTTCCATGTCGAAACGACAGATATCCGGGCGGCGCTTTCCTGTGCTGGCCCTGTCGCTGTGCTCGATCGCCGGCGTTGCCTCCTTCCCTGCCCCGGCGGCCGAGTTCGACGACGAACTGCCTGCGGTCGAAGTACGCAGCCGCCGTCATCCGAACGATCCGCGCGCCGAAAGCGTGAGTACGGCGACGCGCACCGCGAGCGATCCACGTGACGTACCGCAAACCATCGACAGCGTCCCGGTAGAGGAAACGCTGTCCTATGGCGGTCGCACGCTGGCCGACGCGCTGGCCGGCGTGCCCGGTGTGTCGAATACGTCGGACACGCGCTTCGATTCGTTCCGCATTCGCGGCTTTTCCGCCGCGGGCGACCTGCTGCTCGACGGCATGCGCGACGATGCGCAATACGTGCGCAGTCTCGGCAACATCGAACGCGTCGAAGTGCTGAAGGGGCCGGCGGCGGCGCTGTACGGGCGCGGCAGCGGCGGCGGCGTCATCAACCGGATCACCAAGCAGCCGTTGCCGGAAAACTTCGGGCATCTGTCGGCGGCGACCGGCAGCTATGGACGGCTCGGCGCGTCGGTCGATCTCAACCGGATGCTGTCGAGCGCGTGGAGCGTGCGGCTCAATGCGGGACGCGAACACGCAGGCAGCTTCCGCGACCACGTCGACGGCACGCGCCAGTATGTCGCACCGTCGATCAAATGGCACGACGCGCGGCGAAGCTAGCTGCTGCAGTTCGAATACGACGCGTACCAGCGCGTGCCCGATCGCGGCATGCCGGCGCCGGTCGCCGCGGTCGACGCGGCCGGCAAGCCGTTCGCGTTCTCGCTGCCGTCCGCGCCACGCGCAACCTTCTTCGGCGCGGCGGGCCGCGACACGATTCGCGACGA
>NZ_BCPP01000839.1:0-3222 GCF_016586125.1 Burkholderia sp. E168m23 | reverse complement strand
TCGGATGATCTCCTCGTCCGGTGCGCTTCGACACGACGACCAATTGAACGAAACTGTTGAGGTGGACGTACAACCCGAAGAAGCTGTCGAGCACGCGCACGAACGACGCAAGGCTCGCGCCGACGAAGTGCTCCTCGTCGATCGTCAGCCGGATCTCGATGCCGCGCACGAAGGTCGCGAACGGCTTGCCGGGCAGCCACTGCACGGCGCCGCGCTGCTCGACGCCGGCCAGCCCGTCGATCTGGCGCATCGACACGGCCGTGCGCCGCAGGTCGTACAGCGTCAGCATTTCCTTCAGCGGCGCGAGGCCGTGCGCGACGAGCGACACGTGGTTGAGCGCGAGATGCGACACGAGCCGCCAGTGCGCGGCGCGGCCGCGCTCGAAGCGCACGCTCTGCGTCGGGCGGCGCAGCAGCGAGATGCCGCTCGTCTGCGCCCCGCCTTCCTGGAACAGGTCGCCGCCTTCGAGGCCGAACGCCAGCATCGAAGGCAGGTCGCGGTTCGTGCAGGTGAGGTCGAGGCTCAGCGTGTCGGTCTGCGGCGACGTCGGCTCGAAGTCGATGTCGACGATCGAGATCTCGGTTTCATAGCCGGGGCTCTTCTGCGCGACCCAGTCGTTGCGGCGCGCGAACCAGTAATGGCCGATGCGCGCCGATTCGCCGTGATGCAGCGAATAAAACGGCCGGAACTCGATCACCGATTCCTCGTGCGCCTGCTGCCGGACGAGCTTCACCGAGTCGATCGAGTACACCTCGTACGCGAACGCACGCCGCGCCTCGGCGATCACCGGATACGACACCGCGCGGTGCGTGATGCGGATCGGTTCGCCGTGCTGGCGGAACAGGTTGACGATCGGCGTGCAGAACAGCCGGAAATGGCTCGCCGTCAGCAATTCGAGCAGGCGCGCGATATGCGAATCGCTGCGCACGTCCTGCAGCACCAGATGCAGCGTCGCGCGCTGGCAGCGGCCCGACGCGCGTGCGATCGCCGCAAGGTCGAAGTCGACGAAATCGAACTTGTCGGGGAACGCGAAGTATTCGGTGAGCAACCGGTACGCGGGGTGCGATTTCGCCGGATAGTCGATCAGCGCGTCGTCCTCGGCGAAGCCGGCCTGCGCGATCGGCAGCTTGCGCAGCGCGGTCCAGCGGCCGTTGCGTTCGGGCTCGACGTACGCGCCGAGCACGTTGACGAACAGGCAGTCGGTCAGCGCGGCGACGAACGACTGCTCGCCGTGCAGGTGCGCGCGCAGCGTCGACAGCTTCAGCGCGCCGAGATCGAGCTGCGCGGCGAGCGATTCGAACGTGATCGAGATCACGCCCGTCGCGTTCGACGGCAGCACCGTCGCGCTCGGCGCGAGCGCGACCGGCGTATAGCGCGCCTCCGAGATGCGGATCGGCGCAAGCGTCACGTCGTAGGCGGTACGGAACCGGCATTGCACGCCGCGGATCGGACGGCTTTTCAGCTCGGTGCCGCGATCGATCACGACCGGTTCGGTCTGCTGGCCGGGCGAAGCCGGCGTGAACTGCGCGATCGAGCACGACGGGAACGGCCGCAGGTAGTGCGGATACAGCACTTCCAGCAGCGCTTCGGTGAATTCCGGGTAATCGTCGTCGAGCTTCTTGTTGATGCGCGCGCCGAGTAGCGCGAACGACTCGATCATCCGCTCGACGTGCGGATCCTCGCAATGCTCGCCGGACAGCGCGAGACGCGCGGCGATCTTCGGATAGCGTTCGGCGAAATCTCGCGAATAGCGCCGCAAAAACGATAATTCGCGTTCGTAATACGGCAGCAATTCTTCCATCGACGACCCCGAACCTCAATATTTCCTGCCGGACCTGATTGACCACCGGGCGGTCCGGCCCGCTCGGCGGCTTGATTTACTGCATGCGTGCCGCGCGTGCGCGCGTGACCGAATACTGCAGCGTCGACGGTTGCAGCATCGCGTCGAAACTGACCGGCTCCTCGGCCGGGTGCACGACGAGCAGCGCCTGGATCGCGAAGTACAGCGCGTTGGTGGCTTGCTCGTTCAACTCGAACGTCACCTGCACCTGCTGCAGGCGCGGCTCGTGGCGCGCGATGGCCTGCTGGATCGACTTGCAGATGAATGCGCGGTCGTAGTGGCTCGCGAGGCTCAACCCCGCGAAATCGTTCAGCCCGTAGGTCAGCACCGACTTCTGGCATTCCGGCAGCGCCGCCAGTTCGTTCTCGGTGTGCGCGATACGGGTGTTGAGGATCGCCTCGACGTCGCGGGCGACCGTGTTCTTGAGCTCGTCCAGCGACAATTGCCGCATCGCAGCCGAGGCCGGCAGATGCGGTTCGTCGTCGAACAGCTTGTCGAGAAAACTGGGTTCGAATCGTTTCATCGGCCGGTGTTGACAGCGAAAACGACAACGGGACGCGACGCGCCCCGTTGCCGCAACCGACCTTAGACCGCGTAGGTCTTGTCGTTCTTCGTCAGACTCCAGGCGCCTTGCGTGTTGCCGCCCTGGTTGCCGCCGATCTTCTGCTGGGTTTGCTTCCACTGCACGGCTGCGTACTTCAGCGAGAACGTCTCGAGCGGCAGACCTTCCTCGCGAACGCTCGGCGCGATGCTCGAGATGATCACGTACTTGAGCTTGACTTCCAGATACTGCACGCGCTTGCCTTCACCGTCAGCGCGCGAGAAATGGACCGTCACTTCGTCGAACGTGGTACCGCCCGAAGCGTGCTGATACAGCAGCGGGCTCGACGAATCGATTTCCTTCGTGAAGATCATGTCGCCGTGCTCGCAACGCGTCATCGTGTGACCGCCAGCGGTCGATGCGGTTGCCGAACGCGGCTGAACGATCGAGTGATCCCACGATTTCAGTTCGATCCAGCCCTGGTGGTCTTTATCCGCGGATTCGCCCTTCACCGCGGGACTACCAAACTGCAAGTGCATATGTAACATGGCCCTTCGACTCCCCAAAGAGGTGGTTTTAACGTCCTACCCAGGCGGCCCGCCCGGGCGATTTACTCGCTTATGAATTTGCCGGTTTGGGCAGATCAGCGACAAGTCGCAGAGAAATCGAGAGTTCGTCGAGCTGAAAGTGCGGGCGCAGGAACGCGACCGAACGATACGAGCCCGGCTTGCCCGGAATCTCCGACACTTGTATGGATGCCTCGCGCAGCGGAAATTGCGCTTTCTGTTCCTGCGAGGCGTTGTCGTCGAGCAGGACGTACTGCGAAATCCACCGGTTGAGG
>NZ_BCPP01000838.1:0-3229 GCF_016586125.1 Burkholderia sp. E168m23 | reverse complement strand
CGATCCAGGGCCAGGTGCTGTCGGGCGACCGCAAGGACGTGCTGCTGCTCGACGTGACCCCGCTGTCGCTCGGTATCGAGACGCTCGGCGGCGTGATGACGAAGATGATCAACAAGAACACGACGATCCCGACGAAGCACGCCCAGGTGTACTCGACGGCGGACGACAACCAGGGCGCCGTGACGATCAAGGTGTTCCAGGGCGAACGCGAAATGGCAGCGGGCAACAAGCTGCTCGGCGAGTTCAACCTCGAAGGCATCCCGCCGGCACCGCGCGGCGTGCCGCAGATCGAAGTGACCTTCGACATCGACGCGAACGGCATCCTGCACGTCGGCGCGAAGGACAAGGCGACCGGCAAGGAAAACAAGATCACGATCAAGGCGAACTCGGGCCTGTCCGAGGCTGAAATCGACCAGATGATCAAGGACGCGGAAGCGAACGCAGCGGAAGACCACAAGCTGCGCGAGCTGGCCGATTCGCGCAACCAGGGCGACGCGCTGGTGCACAGCACGAAGAAGGCGCTGACCGAGTACGGCGACAAGCTGGACGCGGGCGAGAAGGAAGCCATCGAAGCGTCGCTGAAGTCGCTTGAAGAAGTGCTGAAGGACACGTCGGCCGACAAGGCGGCGATCGACGCGAAGGTCGAGGAACTCGGCAAGGTTTCGCAGAAGCTCGGCGAGAAGATGTACGCCGACATGCAGGCCCAGCAGGCGGGTGCGGCCGGCGCGGCCGGTGCGGCGGAAGGCGCGGCCCACGCGGGCGGTGCGCAACAGGCTGCCGACGACGTCGTCGACGCCGAGTTCAAGGAAGTGAAGAAGGACTAAGCCGGGTTGCAACGACACCGTACGCCGCGCGCGCGAAAACGCGCGCGGCGCGGCTGACAAGCGGTCTGTCTTTCCTTCCGGATGGCCGGATCGACTCCACGCCTGGCGGGCCTTGCGGCCCTCCGGGCACATTTGTTTTTTGGCGGGTGCTGCGCGAGCCGTCCGCGGACGGTGCAGCGCCAGACGAGTCGAGAGACTTTACTGCGGGCGAAAGGAGCCGCCGCGTGCGCGATGCGTGGCGGCACAGTGAATCGATATGGCGAAACGGGATTACTACGAGGTTCTGGGCGTCGCGAAGAATGCGAGCGACGACGAAATCAAGAAGGCATATCGCAAGCTTGCGATGAAGTATCACCCTGACCGCAATCCGGACAGCAAGGATGCGGAAGAGCATTTCAAGGAGGTGAAGGAAGCCTATGAAATGCTCTCGGATGGTCAGAAGCGGGCCGCGTACGACCAGTACGGCCACGCGGGCGTCGATCCGAACATGGGTGGTGCGGGCGCACAGGGTTTCGGCGGCTTCGCGGATGCATTCGGCGACATCTTCGGCGACATCTTCGGCCAGGCCGCGGGCGGTGCCGCGCGCGGCGGCCGCGGCGGCCCGCAGGTGTACCGCGGCGCCGACCTGCGCTACAGCATGGAAATCACGCTCGAGCAGGCCGCGCACGGCTACGACACGCAGATCCGCGTGCCGAGCTGGGTGTCGTGCGAAGTCTGCCACGGGTCGGGCGCGAAGCCCGGCACGAAGCCGGAAACCTGCCCGACCTGTCATGGCCAGGGCACGGTGCGCATGTCGCAGGGCTTCTTCAGCATCCAGCAGACCTGCCCGAAGTGTCACGGCACGGGCACCTATATCCCCGAGCCGTGCGCGCATTGCCACGGGTCGGGCAAGGTGAAGGAAACCAAGACGCTCGAAGTGAAGATCCCGGCCGGGATCGACGACGGGATGCGCATTCGCTCGGCCGGCAACGGCGAGCCGGGCATCAACGGCGGGCCGCCGGGCGACCTGTACGTCGAGATCCACATCAAGCCGCACTCGGTGTTCGAGCGCGACGGCGACGATCTCCACTGCCAGATGCCGATCCCGTTCACGACCGCCGCACTCGGCGGCGAGATCGAGGTGCCGACGCTGGCCGGCCGTGCGTCGTTCCCGGTGCCGGAAGGCACGCAGTCGGGCAAGACGTTCCGCCTGCGCGGCAAGGGCATCAAGGGGCTGCGCTCGAGCATCGCGGGCGATCTGTACGTGCACGTGCAGGTCGAGACGCCCGTGAAGCTGACCGACCAGCAGCGCGACCTGCTCAAGCAGTTCGAGAAGTCGCTGGCCGAAGGCGGTGCGCGGCACAGCCCGCAGAGCAAAAGCTGGTTCGACCGTGTGAAGAGCTTCTTCGAGTAACGGCATGACTGAAGGCAACGAGAGCGCGTCGTTCGCGCTCTTGGACGATTGCGACTCGACCGCGTCCGCGCGGTCGAGTCGTTTGTATTCGGGCTTCGTGCGCGAACGCGTGTGCACGGACCCGGCGCAGCTCGACGCCATCGATGCGGCGCTCGCGCAGGATCTGCGCGACGGGCTGCATGCGGTCGTCGTCGGCGATTACGCATTCGGACGCAACCTGCAACGGGCGCAGCCGGGCCATGCCCCGCTGCGCTTTTTGCTGTATGCGCGCTGCGAGCGGCTGTCGCGCGACGAAGTCGACGCGTGGCTCGCGCAGCAGGACGGGGGCGGAACGCCGTCGATCGCGGGTGTCGCGCATGTCGCGAAGAGCGTGTCGCGCGATGCGTTCGACGCGGCGATCGGCGCGGTGCACGACGCGCTGCGCGCGGGCGATTCGTATCAGGTCAACTACACGTACCGGCTGAATTTCGACGTGTTCGGCACGCCGCTCGCGCTGTACCGGCGGCTGCGCGCGCGCCAGCCCGTGCGGTACGGCGCGCTGATCGCGCTGCCCGGCGGCGCGTGGGTCGTATCGTGCTCGCCCGAGCTGTTCGTCGAGAAGCAGGGCGACGTGCTGCGCGCGCGGCCGATGAAGGGCACCGCGCCGCGTTCGGCCGACCCGGGTGAAGACGCGGCGGCCGCCGCGTTCCTCGCGAGCGATCCGAAGAATCGCGCAGAGAACGTGATGATCGTCGACCTGCTGCGCAACGACGTGTCGCGGATCGCGCGCACGGGCACCGTCAAGGTGCCGGCGCTGTTCTCCGTCGAGCCGTATGCGTCGGTGTGGCAGATGACGTCGACGGTCGAAGCCGGCTGGCGCGACGGCACGACGTTCGCGCAGATGCTGCGCGCGCTGTTTCCGTGCGGATCGATCACCGGTGCGCCGAAGTACAAGACGATGGAATTGATCGACGCGATCGAGTCGACGCCGCGCGGGCTCTATACGGGTGCGATCGGCTGGCTCGATGCGCCG
>NZ_BCPP01000837.1:0-3233 GCF_016586125.1 Burkholderia sp. E168m23 | reverse complement strand
CCGAATTCGTCGAACGCTTCGCGCGTGGCGATTTCGGCAAGGTGCGCGCGGTATTTCATGAAGGCGCCTGTTCGGACACGATGGAAACCGACGGCCGCTACATGATGGACAACAACTTCCGCTACAGCCGCGCGGTGCTCGATACCTGCCTCGCGCAGGGCACGCAGTTCCTGTATGCGTCGTCGGCCGCGATCTACGGCGGCTCGACGCGTTTCGTCGAGGAGCGCGACGTCGAGGCGCCGCTGAACGTGTACGGCTATTCGAAGTTCCTGTTCGACCAGGTGATCCGTCGCGTGCTGCCGAGCGCGAAGAGCCAGATCGCGGGCTTCCGCTATTTCAACGTGTACGGCCCGCGCGAGACGCACAAGGGTCGCATGGCGTCGGTCGCGTTCCACAACTTCAACCAGTTCCGCGCGGAAGGCAAGGTGAAGCTGTTCGGCGAGTACAACGGTTATGCGCCGGGCGAGCAGACGCGCGATTTCGTGTCGGTCGAGGACGTGACCAAGGTGAACCTGTTCTTCTTCGATCATCCGGAGAAGTCGGGCATCTTCAACCTCGGCACGGGGCGGGCGCAGCCGTTCAACGATATCGCGTCGACGGTCGTGAACACGCTGCGTGCGCTCGACAACCAGGCGCCGCTGACGCTCGCGCAGCAGGTCGAGCAGGGGTTGATCGAATACGTGCCGTTCCCCGATGCACTGCGCGGCAAGTACCAGTGCTTCACGCAGGCCGACCAGACGAAACTGCGCGCGGCCGGCTACGACGCACCGTTCCTGACCGTGCAGGAAGGCGTCGACCGCTACGTGCGTTGGCTATCCGGCCAGGTTTAAACCGAAGCGTTGCATCGATAGACTGGGTCTCACGGTCGGCAGCCGCCGGCCGTTTTTCTTCGGAGATCCAGCACATGATCAGGAAATGGTTTGCCGCAGCGGTCATGCTCGGCGCAGTCGCGTCGGCCTGGGCGGCCGTCGACGTCAACACCGCGAACGAGGATGCGCTCGTCGGCATCAAGGGCATCGGCCCGGCGCGGGCCAAGGCGATTCTCGACGAGCGCGGCGCACGCGGTCCGTTCAGGAATGCGGACGATCTCGCCACGCGCGTGAAGGGCATGGGCGGGCATACCGTCGAGCGGCTTCAGCAGGAAGGTTTGACGATCGGTGCAGCGGCGGGTACGAGCGCTACGCCGTCGGCCGCGGCCAAACCGGTGGCAGCGAAGCCTGCCGCCGCACCGGCCCGCACCGCGCAGAAATAACGCGTCAAGCAACCGACACAAGCGCTCCTTCAGTCGCCGTCGTTGCGACGGCTTCCCGCGGCATGCCGCGGGTTTTTTGCGTGGAGCGGCGTGCGTGGCGAACCGCGAACCGCGCGGCACGCGTATTCCATCGTCGCAATGGGGTTGCCGGCGCGGGTGCCGGTGCTGGTTTACAATCGATCGATTGATCGGCCTCGCACTCACGGTATATCCATGGCTTACAAAACTATCGAAGACACGATCGGCAATACGCCGCTCGTGCAACTGGTCCGCCTGCCGGACGACGAGATTCGCGCCCGCAACAACGTGCTGCTCGCGAAGCTCGAGGGCAACAATCCGGCCGGCTCCGTGAAGGATCGCCCGGCGCTGTCGATGATCAGCAAGGCCGAGGCGCGCGGGCGCATCAAGCCGGGCGATACGCTGATCGAGGCGACGAGCGGCAACACGGGCATCGCGCTCGCGATGGCCGCGGCGATCCGCGGCTACAAGATGGTGCTGATCATGCCGGAGGATCTGTCGGTCGAGCGCCGCCAGAGCATGGCCGCTTATGGTGCCGAGATCATCCTGACGCCGGTGAAGGGCGGGATGGAGCTGGCGCGCGACCTCGCGGAGCAGATGCAGCGTGAAGGCAAGGGCGTGATCCTCGACCAGTTCGGCAACCCCGACAATCCCGTCGCGCACTACGAAGCAACGGGGCCGGAGATCTGGCGCGATACCGAAGGGCGCATCACGCACTTCGTGTCCGCCATGGGCACGACGGGCACCATCATGGGCACGTCGCGCTATCTGAAGGAACAGAATCCGGCGATCGAGATCGTCGGTGCGCAGCCGGAAGACGGCTCGCGTATTCCGGGCATCCGCAAATGGCCGGAAGCGTACATGCCGACCATCTTCGATCGCAGCCGTGTCGACCGCGTCGAGAGCGTGAGCCAGGCTGCGTCGGAAACGATGACGCGCCGGCTCGCGGCGGTCGAAGGCATTTTCGCGGGCATTTCGTCGGGCGGCGCATGCGAAGTCGCGATGCGTATCGCGCGTCAGGTCGAGAATGCGACGATCGTGTTCATCGTTTGCGATCGTGGCGACCGCTATCTGTCCACGGGTGTGTTTCCCGCCTGAGCGAGATCGGTGCGCGAGGCGCGCATCGATAAAAAAAGCGCCGCTTCTGCGGCGCTTTTTCTTTGGGCGGCCAGCGCTTACTGCGGCTGCTCGTCGGCAGCGGCGGGTGGCAGCGCGCCACTGGCTTCCATCTGCGCCTTCACGGCTTCGCCGAGCTGGTACACGGTGAGTGCGTAGAAGAAACTGCGGTTGTAGCGCGTCAACACATAGAAGTTCTTCAGGCCGAGCATATATTCGGTCGCACGCCCCGGCGTCGGCAGGTCGACGACCGTCACCGGCGTGCCGGCTTCGGTCGTGATGTTGACCGTCGGCTCGTTCAGCGTCATGCCGGCGCGCAGCAGTTGCGACAGCGCCCAGTGCGGTTCGGGCTGGCCGTCGGCGGCGGCCTGTGCGATGCCCAGACTGCCCGTGTCCGGCGTGATCTGCCAGACCACCGGTCGGTCGGTTTCCCAGCCGTGCTGCTTCAGGTAGTTCGCGACGCTGCCGATCGCATCGACAGGACTGCTGCGCAGATCGACGTGGCCCGTGCCGTCGAAGTCGACCGCATATTCGCGGATGCTGCTCGGCAGGAACTGCGGAATCCCGATCGCGCCGGTGTACGAGCCGAGCACGGTGGTCGGGTCGAGCTGGTTGTCGCGGGTCCAGACCAGGAAGTCTTCGAGGTTCTTGCGGAAGGTGGCCTGGCGGCTGTCGCGATTCGGCGTGTCCGGGTAGTCGAATGTTAGCGTCGTCAGCGCGTCCAGCACGCGGAAATTGCCCATGTAGCGGCCATAGATGGTTTCGACGCCGATGATGCCGACGATCACCTCGGGCGGCACGCCGAACTGCTCGGACGCGCGCTGCAGCGCCGCCTGGTTCGCCTTCC
>NZ_BCPP01000836.1:0-3233 GCF_016586125.1 Burkholderia sp. E168m23 | reverse complement strand
GACCGCGTCGATTTCGTCGATGAACACGATGCACGGTGCATGCTTCTTCGCCTGCTCGAACATGTCGCGCACACGGGCCGCGCCGACGCCGACGAACATTTCGACGAAGTCCGAACCCGAGATGCTGAAGAACGGCACCTTCGCTTCACCCGCGATCGCGCGGGCGAGCAGCGTCTTGCCGGTACCCGGAGGTCGTATAACTTCGTATAATGTATGCTATACGAAGTTATTACGGTTCGTGTTGCCGATCACGAAGGTCACGGCCATCGTTTCGCCGAGCGCGCGGCCGAGGCCGAGCATCACGCCGCCGATCACGCCGGTCTTCGTGTAGGGCAGCACGACCTTCCACATCACTTCCCAGGTCGTGCAGCCGATCCCGTATGCCGATTCCTTCAGCAGCACCGGCGTGACCTCGAACACGTCGCGCATCACCGATGCGATGTACGGGATGATCATGATCGCGAGGATCACGCCGGCCGCGAGGATGCCGATACCGATCGGCGCGCCGGACGTCAGCGGGCCGAGCACCCACACGTCCTTGAGCAGGCGGCCGAGCGGCTTCTGGAAGTATTCGGCGAAGATCGGCGCGAACACGAGCAGGCCCCACATGCCGTACACGATCGACGGAATCGCGGCGAGCAGCTCGATCGCGATGCCGAGCGGACGGCGCAGCCACACGGGCGCCAGCTCGGTGAGGAACAGTGCGATGCCGAAACTGACCGGCACCGCGATGACGAGTGCGATCAGCGACGTCACGATCGTGCCGTAGATCGGCACGAGTGCGCCATAGATGTCCGAGTTGGGGTCCCACTCGGATTGCCACAGGAAGCCGAGGCCGAACTTCTGGATGGTCGGCAACGACGCAATGATCAGGGAAACGATGATCCCGCCAAGCAGCAGCAGGGTCACGATCGCGGCGAGCCGTGCGAGGCCGCCGAACAGGACATCCCCGAGACGGCTCGGCGCGCGCTGCTGCGCGCTGTCGGGCGATCGGGAGGACGTGTATGAAATATCAGACATGGGTGCCTGCTTTTGATCGCCGGGCGCCGTAACGCCCGGCTTTACCGCACACACTGCCCGACCGGCACGGCCGGGCAGCGAACCGCTGGATGGCTTACTCGGCGGCGACCGGCTTGCCCGAAGCGTCCGTCACCTTCGTCTTCCACTGCTTGCGGATTTCCGTCTCGACCGTCGCCGGCAGCGAGATGTAGTCGAGGCTGTCGGCAGCCTTCTCGCCGTTCTTGAACGCCCAGCTGAAGAACTTCAGCGTTTCCGCGCCCTGCTCCGGCTTGTCCTGCTTCGCGTGCAGCAGCACGAACGTCGCGCCGACGACCGGCCACGCTTCCTTGCCCGGCTGGTTCGTCAGGATCTGGTAGAACGACTTCGACCAGTTCGCGCCTGCTGCTGCGGCCTTGAACGTTTCCGTCTTCGGCTCGACCACCGTGCCCGTCGAATTCTTCAGCGCAGTGTAGGTCATGTTGTTCTTCTTCGCGTACGCCCACTCGACGTAGCCGATCGCGCCCGGCAGACGCTGCACGAAGGCCGCGACGCCGTCGTTGCCCTTGCCGCCCGTGCCCGTCGGCCAGTTGACCGTCGTGCCTTCGCCGATCTTCGACTTCCACTCGTCGTTGACCTTCGACAGGTAGTTCGTCCAGATGAAGCTCGTGCCCGAGCCGTCAGCGCGGCGGACCACGGCGATGTCCGTATCCGGCAGCTTGACCTTCGGGTTCAGCGCGGCGATCGCCGGATCGTTCCACTTCTTGATCTTGCCGAGGTAGATGTCGCCGAGCACCGGGCCCGACAGCGTCAGTTCGCCGGCCTTCACGCCCGGCACGTTGACGACCGGCACCACGCCGCCGACCACCGTCGGGAACTGGAACAGGCCTTCCTTCGCGAGTTCTTCATCCTTCAGCGGAGCGTCCGAACCGGCAAAATCGACCGTCTTCGCGACGATCTGCTTCAGGCCGCCCGACGAGCCGATGCCCTGGTAGTTGACCTTCGAACCGCCGGACTGCTGGTAGTCCGCAGCCCATTTCGTATAGATCGGCATCGCGAACGTGCTACCTGCGCCCGTGATGTCGGCAGCGTGGGCGGCGACGGCGAAAAGCGCGCCAGCCAGGCCGGCAATCGCGGTTTGCATCAATTTCATGAGACCTCCAGTGTGTGAGCGGATGACTACGGCACCGCGAAGGTTAGGGGCTGCTCATGACGGTAATGTGACAATCGATGAAACTGGCGTGACAGTAACATGACTGGTTGAAAGGGAATATCGGGCGGCGCGTCGGGACGACTGAGCGGCGGTGGCGGCAAGAATTGCCTGGCGCGGAGGGATGGGGACGACGCCTGTCTTCGAGGGCGTGCTGACGCATCGTAGCGCAGCGTCAGCCGGGCGGGAAGCCTGTTTCGCGGTCGCTGAAATCGTGGGGTCGGATACCTGATGAGATCGGAATAATGCGTTTGCCGAAGTGCGTTACTTATAGGTATGGCAAACCTTTGCGTCTGACAAAAACGACGGCGCCCGAAGGCGCCGCATGCGAATTCGCCGGAAGCCGGCGCGCGGGCGGCCGGACCGCCGCGCGCGCCTGCCGCTGGTCAGGTCGTTGCCGCCCGCACCGCGTCGGCGATCGTCTCCGCATGGCGCACCGCATCGGCCGCCTGCTGCGCTTCGACCATCACGCGCAGCACGGGCTCCGTGCCCGATGCGCGGATCAGCACGCGCCCGCTGCCGGCGAGCGCGGCTTCGGCGGCATCGATCGCGGCGCGAATCGACGCGCTGCCCTTCCAGTCGGCACCCGGCTTCATCCGCACGTTGATCAGCTTCTGCGGGAACAGCGTGACGCCGTCGAGCACCTGCGCGAGCGTGCGGCCGCTGCGCTTGAGCGCCGCCAGCACGAGCAGCGCCGACACGATGCCGTCGCCGGTCGAATGCCGGTCGAGCGACAGGATGTGGCCCGACCCTTCCGCGCCGAGTTGCCAGCCGTGCTCGCGCAACTGCTCGAGCACGTAGCGGTCGCCGACCGCCGCACGGACGAACTTCACGCCCTCGCGCTGCAGCGCGACTTCGACCGCGAGGTTCGTCATCAGCGTGCCGACCGCGCCGTCGACCTTGCCGTCGGTCGCGATCCGGTCCTTCACGAGCACGTAGAGCAGTTCGTCGCCGTTGTACAGGCGGCCGGTCGCGTCGACGACCTGCAGGCGGTCGGCGTCGCCGTCGAGCGCGATGCCGAGATCGG
>NZ_BCPP01000835.1:0-3238 GCF_016586125.1 Burkholderia sp. E168m23 | reverse complement strand
AGGCCGAGATTCATCACCTGAAAGGGCGCATCTGGCGGATTCCGTTCATCGATCCGTTCGACCTGCGCTACATCAACCGCGTGAAGCAGCCGCAACCGTCGAGCCAGGCCGTGATGTTCTGCCTGATGGACGTGTCGGGCTCGATGGACGAGCAGCGCAAGGATCTCGCGAAGCGCTTCTTCATCCTGCTTTATCTGTTCCTCAAGCGCAACTACGAGCGCATCGAAGTGGTGTTCATTCGCCACCACACGCGTGCCGAGGAAGTCGACGAGGACACCTTCTTCCATTCGACCGAAAGCGGCGGCACGGTGGTGTCGAGCGCGCTCGAACTGATGCGCAAGGTGATGGACGAGCGCTACTCGCCGACCGAGTGGAACATCTACGGCGCGCAGGCGTCCGACGGCGACAACTGGACTGACGATTCGCCCAAGTGTCGCAAAATCCTGGAAGAGGATATCCTCACCAAGACGCGTTACTTCGCGTATATCCAGGTCGCGCCGGAAGAGCAGAATCTGTGGCTGGAATACGCGCAACTGGCCTTGTCGCAACCGCATCTCGCGATGAAAAAAGTGGAATCGGCTGCGGACATTTACCCGGTGTTTCGCGAATTGTTCGAAAAGCAGGTGGAAATGTCATGACGACCCGCCATCTGCACAACGAGTCGCGCGGCTACGCGCCGCGCCCTTCCGGCGACGACACGGCCGGCCCTGCCGCACCGCAGCAACGCGGGCAGGCCGAACCGCCGCCGCCGGCCGCCGACTTGCCCGGTTCCGGGCAAAAGGAAGCGCGTATGAACGTTGCCGAACGCAAGCCGTTGCCGTGCCCGTCCGACTGGACGTTCGAATTGCTCGAGGAATACGACACGCACATCTCGCAGGTCGCCGAACAATACGAGCTCGACATCTACCCGATCCAGCTCGAACTGATCAGCGCCGAGCAGATGATGGATGCGTATGCGTCGGTCGGGATGCCCGTCAACTACCGTCACTGGTCGTTCGGCAAGCACTTTCTCGCGACCGAGAAGAGCTATCGTCGCGGCCAGATGGGCCTCGCCTACGAAATCGTCATCAATTCGAATCCGTGCATCGCGTATCTGATGGAAGAGAACACGATGACGATGCAGGCGCTCGTCATCGCGCACGCGGCGTACGGGCACAACTCGTTCTTCAAGGGCAACTACCTGTTCCGGCTGTGGACCGACGCGCACGCGATCATCGATTACCTCGTGTACGCGAAGAACTACGTCGCGGAATGCGAGGAGCGCTACGGCCTCGATCGCGTCGAGGAACTGCTCGACTCGTGCCATGCGTTGATGAACTACGGCGTCGACCGCTACAAGCGGCCGCAGAAACCGTCGCTGTCGAAGGAAGCGGCGCTGCGGCGCGAGCGCGAGGCGTACCTGCAGTCGCAGGTGAACGAACTCTGGCGTACGCTGCCGGGCAAGAAGCCCGAGCTGACGGAGGAGCAGGACGACCGCTATCCGTCCGAGCCGCAGGAGAACCTGCTGTATTTCGCGGAAAAGAATGCGCCGCTGCTCGAACCGTGGGAGCGGGAAGTGATCCGCATCGTGCGCAAGATCGGCCAGTATTTCTATCCGCAGCGGCAGACGCAGGTGATGAACGAAGGCTGGGCGACGTTCTGGCACTACACACTGCTCAATACGCTGTACAACCAGGGCAAGCTGGAAGACGGCTTCATGATGGAGTTCCTGCATTCGCACAGCAACGTGGTCTACCAGCCGCCCGTCACGAAGCCGTACTACAGCGGGATCAACCCGTATGCGCTCGGTTTCTCGATGATGAGCGACATCCGAAGGATCTGCGAAGCGCCGACGGAGGAAGACTACAAGTGGTTTCCGGAGATCGCGGGCACGCCGTGGCTGCCGGCGATGCACTACGCGATGCGCAACTTCAAGGACGAGAGCTTCATCGCGCAGTACCTGTCGCCGAACCTGATTCGCGAAATGCGGCTCTTCTCGGTGCTCGACGACGACATGCGCGATTCGCTCGAGGTATCGGCGATCCACGACGATTCCGGCTACCAGTACGTGCGGCAGGCGTTGTCGCGGCAGTACGACATCCATCACCGCGAGCCGAACATCCAGGTGTGGGCCGTCAACACCCGCGGCGACCGCAGCCTCACGCTGCGCCACTTCATGACCGACAACCGCCACCTGTCGAACGACAGCGAGGAAGTGCTCAAGCACATGGCGCGGCTCTGGCAGTTCGACGTGTACCTGGAAAGCGTCGACGAGGCCGGCACCGTGCGCAAGCGCTACGAGTGCCGCTACGTGCCGCCGGAAGTGCGCGTGTGATCGCCGCACGCCGGAAATGTTTGCATCGGACGCCAGCCTGCGGGCTGGCGTTTTCATATGACGAACGCGCGCCGGGAGAAAAATTTTCTACATCGGGACGAACCCGGGGCGCTTGTTACTTTACATTTCGCTAAAATCCCGTAGCGCCGTGCGCCGGAACCGGTGCCACGTGCGACCGCACGCGGCGGCCCCAGCCGTCTCGCCCAGAAAGCACTAAAAGGAACAGACCAACCCATGGACGTCCAGACCGACCAAGCTGCGCTGTCCGCGCAAGACACCCGGCGGCGCGTGTTCGCCATCGTCGGCGCCTCATCGGGCAACCTCGTCGAGTGGTTCGACTTCTACATCTACTCGTTCTGCGCGCTGTACTTCGCGCCGGCATTTTTCCCGAGCGGCAACACGACGACGCAGCTGCTGAACACGGCCGGCGTGTTCGCGGCCGGCTTCCTGATGCGTCCGATCGGCGGCTGGCTGTTCGGCCGCATCGCCGACCGGCACGGCCGTCGCGCGGCGATGATGATCTCGGTGCTGATGATGTGCGGCGGGTCGCTCGTGATCGCGGTGCTGCCGACCTATGCGCAGATCGGCGCGCTCGCGCCGGCGCTGCTGCTGGTCGCGCGCCTGTTCCAGGGCCTGTCGGTGGGCGGCGAATACGGGACGAGCGCGACCTACATGAGTGAAGTGGCATTGAAGGGCCGTCGCGGCTTCTTCGCGTCGTTCCAGTACGTGACGCTGATCGGCGGCCAGCTGTGCGCGCTGCTGGTGCTCGTGATCCTGCAGCAGACGCTGTCGGCCGGCGAGCTGAAAGCGTGGGGCTGGCGCATTCCGTTCGTGGTCGGCGCGGCGGCCGCGCTGATTTCGCTGTACCTGCGCAAATCGCTCGACGAGACGTCGACGAGCGCATCGCGCGACAAGAAGGACGCC
>NZ_BCPP01000834.1:0-3244 GCF_016586125.1 Burkholderia sp. E168m23 | reverse complement strand
GTCGCCGATGCGGAAGCCGGTTTCGGCGGTGTGCTCAACGCGTTCGAGCTGATGAAGGCGATGATCGAGGCCGGCGCATCGGGCGTTCACTTCGAGGACCAGCTCGCATCGGTGAAGAAATGCGGCCACATGGGCGGCAAGGTGCTCGTACCGACGCGCGAAGCCGTCGCGAAACTGTCGGCCGCGCGGCTCGCGGCCGACGTGATGGGCACGCCGACCGTGCTGGTGGCCCGCACCGATGCGGAAGCGGCCGACCTGATCACGTCCGACGTCGACGACAACGACAAGCCGTTCCTGACCGGCGAGCGCACGGTGGAAGGCTTCTTCCGCACGAAGCCGGGCCTCGAACAGGCGGTCTCGCGCGGCCTCGCGTACGCGCCGTACGCCGACCTGATCTGGTGCGAAACCGGCAAGCCCGATCTCGAGTACGCGAAGAAGTTCGCGGAAGCGATCCACAAGCAGTTCCCGGGCAAACTGCTGTCGTACAACTGCTCGCCGTCGTTCAACTGGAAGAAGAACCTCGACGACGCGACGATCGCGAAGTTCCAGAAGGAGCTGGGCGCGATGGGCTACAAGTTCCAGTTCATCACGCTGGCCGGCTTCCATGCGCTGAACTACTCGATGTTCAACCTCGCGCACGGCTATGCCCGCACGCAGATGAGCGCGTTCGTCGAACTGCAGCAGGCCGAGTTCGCGGCCGCCGACAAGGGCTTCACGGCAGTCAAGCATCAGCGCGAGGTCGGCACCGGCTACTTCGACGCGGTGACGCAGACGGTCGAGCGCGAAGCATCGACGACCGCGCTGCACGGCTCGACCGAGGACGAACAGTTCTTCGACGGCAAGAAAGTCGCGTAACGCGCCCAGGCGTGATGCCGATCCCCGCCGCGTCTCGCGACGCCGCGGCATCGGCCACCGGAACAACAATCAGGGAGGAGACGGCAGGCGCGCGAGTCCCTTCGCGCGACCGGCCGCGCGGCCTGCGGGCCGCCAGCAACGATGCGCGCCGGCTTCGTCCGGCGCGCCCTTTTCCGCGGCGCAGCCCGCCCGGCCACGGCCGGCGCTGCCCTACCGATAGACGATCACCGGAATTTTCGTATGGGTCAGCACGCGCTGCGTCTCGCTGCCGATCAACAGGCTGCCGAGCCCGCGGCGTCCGTGGGACGCCATGAAGATCACGTCGCACCCGCCGCGCTCCGCCGCCTCGATGATGCCGAGATACGGCGACGGATGCACGCTCGTCCACGTGTCGCACGCGACCCCGGCCGCCTTCGCGGCCGCCTCCACCTCGTCGAGATGCGCACGCGCCTCGCGCTCGCTGCGCGCACGGAAATCGGCGGGCGGCTCGATGATCACTTCGGAAAACGGCGAGTACGGATATTGCGGCAGGCACGCGTAGGCCGTCACGCGCGCGCCGACCGCACGAGCCAGGTCGATCGCGCCGTCGATCGCCTTTTGCGACAGTTCGGAACCGTCGGTTGGAACGAGGATGTGCCGGAACATCGCGCCCTCCTTCGTCAATTGCACGCCACGCGCCGCGGCGCCGGTCGAGCCGGCCGCGACACGGCGCACATGCCTCTTACGATTGTAGTGTGCGAAATCGCGCCGGCCGAATCGGCAGCGGGTTCGCCCTCATATCGGAAACACGCGGGCGCGCGTCGCCTACTCGCCCCAATAGCCGGGCCGCTCGTACGTGTGCTTCAGGTAATCGAGAAACAGGCGCACGCGCAGCGGCAGATGCCGGCGTTGCGGAAACACCGCGTGGATGCCGATCGGCGGCGCGGCGAACGCGTCGAGCACGCTAACGAGCCGGCCGGCCGCGATGTCCTCGCCGACTTCCCACCACGAGCGCCACGCGAGGCCATGGCCTGCGAGGCACCACTCGTGCAGCACCGCGCCGTCCGAGCATTCCATCGTGCCGTTCACGCGGATCGACACGACCTTGTCGTCCTCCTGGAACGACCAGCCGCGCTGCTGGTTCGCGTTCGCCGCGAGCGCGAGGCAGTTGTGCCGCGCCAGTTCCGCGAGCGTGGCCGGCGTGCCGCGCCGCGCGAGATACGCGGGCGACGCGACGCACACGCGGCGGTTCTCGCCGAGTTTCAGCGACACGAGCGACGAGTCGGGCAGCTCGCCGAGCCGCACCGCGCAATCGAACCCCTCGTTGACGAGGTCGACCATCCGGTCGGACAGGTCGAGCGTGACGGACACATCCGGGTGCCCGACGCTGAATTCAGGCACGAGCGGCGCGACGTGCCGCCGCCCGAAGCCGGCCGGCGCGGAAATCCGCAGGTGCCCGCTCGCCTTGACACCACCGGCGGACACGCTCGCTTCCGCGTTCTGCATGTCGTTGATGATGCGCTGGCAATCCTCGAGGAACGCCGAACCCTCGAACGTCAGCGTGAGCTTGCGCGTCGTGCGTACCAGCAGCTTCACGCCGAGCCGCTCCTCGAGCGCGTCGAGGCGGCGGCCGATGATCGCCGGCGCGACGCCTTCCGCATGCGCAGCCGCGGACAGGCTGCCTTTCGCCGCGACCGCGGCGAACGTTTCGATCTGCTTGAACCGGTCCATGACTCTCTCGAAAGGACGGCATCGCCGCCTTTCAAATAACGTGAGTCACTCAGATTAGGTATATGAAAGTAAAAGATCAAGTGATGTTTAGCGTCTTTTTTAGCACCTTCGATCACGAATAGAATCGACCCGACCTCTGAAACTGGAGCGCAAGGCTATGTCGGCCACAACGACACTCTCCTCTCCCGACGCCATCCTCTTCGACGCATTCGGCACGTTGTTCGACGTGCGTGCCGTGCTGGCCGCGGCTGAGCAGATGTTTCCCGGGCACGGGGAACGGTTGTCGCAGCTGTGGCGACGCAAGCAGATCGAATACTCGCAGTTGCGCACGCTCGCCGATCCGGCCGGCTCGCACTATCGCCCGTTCCGGGACATCACGCTCGATGCGCTGCGGTTCGCCGCGCGCCGGCTCGGGCTCGCGCTGAACGGCGCGGCCGAGAAGCGCTTGATGGACGAATACGCGTGCCTGTCGACCTATCCCGATACGGTGCCCGCGTTGCGCAAGCTGCGCGCGCTCGACCCGCGCCCGCCGCTCGCGATCCTGTCGAACGGCACCCCGCAGATGCTCGACATCGCGATCAAGAGCGCCGGCATGTCCGGCCTGTTCGATCGCGTGCTGTCGGCCGACACCGTGCGCGCGTACAAACCGAGCCCGGCCGCCTACGCGCTCGGCACCGCC
>NZ_BCPP01000833.1:0-3244 GCF_016586125.1 Burkholderia sp. E168m23 | reverse complement strand
GCCGAGCGCGAAGCCGAAGAACGGAATCAGCGGATGCACGCAGCGGCCGAACAATTCGCGCAACTCCACGTCGAGATTGCCGAGCACGAAACCGATCAGAAACGGCAGCACCGCGCCGACGAAGAGCCGCGTCTCGAACACCGCGACGCCGGCCGCACCAAGAATCAGCATGCTGACGAGCGGCCCCGATTCGATCGACATCAGCACGAACGCGCCGGCCTCTTCGTTGGTGCCGTATTGCTGCATCACGGCCGCATAGAGGCCGCCGTTGGTCATGTCCATCGACGTCGTGATCGCGAGCAGCGACAGGCCTGCGAACAGGCCCGTGCGGATGCCGTCGTCGGGGATGAACCGCGCGGCGATCACCGTCGCGAGCCACGCGACCACGATCTTCGTCGCGAGCAGCGTGCCCGACTTGCGCAGCACGACACCCGTCGCGCGCAGGTCGATCGTCGCGCCCATGCAGAAGAACCAGACGGCGAGGATCGGCACGGTGCCCGCGATCAGACCGTTGGTGAACGAGCCGAAGTACTTGCCGGCGTTCGGTGCGAACGTGTGCACGCACGCGCCCAGCAGCATCGGCACCAGCATGAGTCCGCCCGGAATGCGGTCGATGGCCTGTTTCAGCTTCACGTCTCCTCCGTGGACGTCGATGCGTCCCGTTGTCGAATGATGTCTGCTGACTGACTATAGGACATGATTCGGAACGGTGGTCCGTTTTCGTGAATTTCGATGGTCGTCGTATCATCTGGACGCGGCCGGCGCCGAGGTGACGACTGTGACGACCGTCGCGCAGGATCGAGCGTATGCGGGCCGCGAACCGGCAAACCGGAAAAAAACACTACGGCGTAGAGGGCGAATGATGAAAATGATGATGCACATGGGCATCGCGTTGCTGGTGCTCGGCGCGAGCCTGGGCGCGAACGGCGCGCAAGCGAAGAGCACGGTCGATTGCGGGAAGCTCGATGCGGCCACGAACGGCCCCGACGACAACTTCCGGCCGCCGGCGTCCGGCACGGTCATCGGTATGGGCCGCGCGTATTTCTACTCGGCGCCCGACGCGCAATGCATCACGAAGCGCACCTTCATCGTCCCCGGCGATTCGGTGACCGTCTACAAGTCGCACGGGCGCTGGTACGACATCATGTACGTGAACGGCAAGACCGGCGACGACTTCGAAGGATGGGTCGAGCAGGGCCGCGTGCGCCTCGGCGGCCAATACGGCGCGCAGTAGTCGCCGTCGGCGGCGCCGTTACACCGTTGCCCCGGCGAAATCGCGCTGCAGGTTCTCCGCGCGCAACGGCCGCTGGTACAGGTAGCCCTGCGCGTACTGGATCCCGACCGCATGCAGCGCGCGATGTTGCGCTTCGGTTTCCACGCCTTCCGCGATGATCTTCAGGCCGTAGTGATGCGCGACGGCTGCGATTCCCTCGATCAGCCTCGAGCTGCCGCTGTCCAGTTGCGACACGAACTGTCGATCGATCTTCACGTAGTCGAACGGAAAGCGCGACAGCATGTCGAGATTGCTGTGATGCGTGCCGAAATCGTCGATCGCGAATTTCGCGCCTTTCGATCGCAATGCATGGAAGATCTCGGTGGTGCGCGCGTTTTTCTCGAGCAGGATGCGCTCGGTGACTTCGAGCACCAGCGTGAAGCCGGGCGGCAGCGCGCGGATCGCTGCCTCGACGTCGGTCACGAACCGCCCGCGCTCGAGATCCTGCGGCGCAATGTTCACGGCAATGCGCAGCGGCGCGGACGGCGTCAGCGCGGTCAGCTCGGCGACCGCCGTGCGCAGCACGAACTCGGTGACCTTCGGCAGCACCGTGCTCGATTCCACCTGCGGGATGAACACGGCCGGGCTGATGGCCCCCCACTTCGGATGGTGCCAGCGCAGCAGCGCCTCGACGCCGACCGTCCTGCGCGTCTGCACGTCGACGATCGGCTGATACACCACATGGAACTCGTCGCGCCTGAGCGCGTGGCGCACGGCTTTCAGCAACAGCCGCCGTGGTGCCATCGCGAGCAGGTAGGCGGCCATCACGAGGCTGTCGGCGAGCAGCACGATCGTCGCGCAGATCAGCCGGTAATGGCGCTGGACCTGTGACGCGTAGCGCGCCGATGCGATGACCGACACCGTGAACGGCCAGCGCTGCGAAGCGATCGTGCTGCCGCCTGCGGGGGCCGCTTCCGTTTCCGGCGAGAACTTCCCGTGCTGATCGAGACGACCTGCACCCGCGATCGACAGCGTGGCCGTTTCCGCCCCGTTGCCGGTGCCGTGGGCGAGTGCGTCGGCCACGTAGTCGCTCTCGATCACATACAGGACGCCCGCGCCGCGCGCGGTGGATCGGAATACGGACAGCACCGGAATGCCATGCTGGAACGGCGTCTGGCGGAGCAGCGTGACGGCCATCGAGCCCGGTTCCGGCTCGCGCGCATACGCGGTGAGCGGCAGGTCGATCGAACCGAGCGCCGACGAGCACATGAGGCGGCCGTCGCTCACCAGCCCGACCGCACGCAGATAGCGCAGGCGAGTGCCCACTTCGGCGAGTGTCCGGAACACCGTCGCGCATGGCCGCCCGACGAGCGCGCTCAGCTCGTCCGCGTGTCGGAGGCGCACGCCGTCCAGGATGCGGTCCACCGAAGCCACGATGTCGTTTGCCACGGCGCGCTCGTTCGCTGTGACGGCATCGCGTGCGTAGCGGTCGGCCAGTACGATCGCGAACGCGGGCACGAGCACGCAAATGATCACGGCGGCGAGAAACATGACGCGCGGCCACGCGCCGCTGCGGTGGAAGAGGAGTGTCGAGCCGGGCGTGAGCGCCCGCAGCCCCGCGATTGCCTTTGGTGTTATACGCATGAGGTGGCAAGTCGAACCGGTCGATACACCAGCGGCACGCACGCCGCATGCCCGAGTCGGGCCAGGCGGCTCGCGCGCCGGTTTCGGATGCCTATCGATGCGGCCGTCGCTTGTCGCGATCGTCCATCGATCGGGCGGTATCCCTCAATAACATGCGTACATTAAGCATGTATATAGGCGCAGCGTATCGAAAAAAGCCCCGGCCGCACAGTGTGTGCAGCCGGGACGAAAGACACCGTCTCTTGGCACGAGGATGGTGCGCGGCAAGTATATGATGCGGCGCGCTATTACGAAATATTGTTGTCTAAAAATTGGTGTCGTTTTGTGATTGTGTCTCAAAAAGAAACATTTCCGCGTGGCCCGCTTTCGGCGGTCGGCCGCGAGGGT
>NZ_BCPP01000832.1:0-3254 GCF_016586125.1 Burkholderia sp. E168m23 | reverse complement strand
GATAACCCGATTTCGCGACGCAACAAAACCGGCGCGCATGCGCATGCGATCAATCGGCCAGCCAGATTGCCGCGGCCATGCGGCCCGTCACACGGTCGCGTCGGTACGAATAGAAGCGCGCGGGTTCGGCGACCGTGCAGGCCGTCCCGCCGCTCACGTGCGCCACGCCCGCGCGCGCGAGTCGCAGGCGCGCGAGCGCGTAAAGATCGGCAAGAAACTTGCCGGGCGCGCCGTCGATGGCAACGAACGCATGACGGGTTTCATCATGCTCCGACTGCGCAGCCGTGTCGAGAAACGCGTCGCGCACCTCGGCGCCGACCTCGAACGCCCGCGGGCCGATCGCCGGGCCGAGATACGCATGCAGCGTGTCCGTCGCGCCGCCCGCGAGCGCCGCGACGCGTGCCGCCGTCTGCTCGACGATGCCGGCCGCGAGCCCGCGCCAGCCCGCATGCGCGGCGCCGACCGCGCGGCCCTGCGCGTCGCACAGCAGCACGGGCAGGCAATCGGCCACCATCACCACGCAGACGGCGCCCGCCTGGTTCGTGACGCTCGCGTCGGCCTGCACCGGCGCCGTGGCCGCAGGCGCCGCGGCGATCACCTCGTCCGCCTGCACGATCCGCGCACCGTGAACCTGCTCGAGCCATGCGGCGCTCGACTGCCCGGCGAGGGCGAGCACGCGTGCGCGATTGACGGCGACATGGTCGGGATCGTCACCGGTATGCAGGCCGAGATTCATCCCGCCCGGCAGCGCCACACCGTCCTGCCAGCGCCCGTACGGGCCCTCGCTCACACCACCGTCGCGCGTCGTGATCAGCGCGCGCACGCGCGGCGACACCTGCCAGTCGGGCTGCACGCAGTCCTGCCACGTCAACGGCGCCAGGTTCGTCATCGGCACTCACTCCTCCTCGTCGTCCAGGTACGGCTCGTCGTCGTGATACTCGCCGCCGAAGTCGTCATCGTCGTAGACACCGTCGTCGTCGTCGAATTCCTCGTCGCCCTGCCCGAAGCCCAGCGCGGCGACCAGCGTGTTCATGTCGTCCGGCAGCGGGCAGCGCCACTGCATCGCCTTGCCCGTGACCGGATGCACGAGGCCGAGCCGCCACGCATGCAGCGCCTGTCGTGCGAACCCGTCCGGCAGCGGCGTGACCGAGCGCTTGCCGCGCGCACGCCCGTAGACCGGATCGCCGAGCAGCGGATGCCCGGCGTGCGCGCAGTGCACGCGGATCTGGTGCGTGCGGCCGGTTTCGAGATCGCACTGAATCGCCGAAACCGGCTGACGTTGCCACAGGCATGTGTCAACCGTGCGGAAATGCGTGCGAGCGGGCTTGCCCGACGCGCCGGTGACGACGGCCATGCGCGTGCGTTCGCGCGGATCGCGGCCGATCGGCGCGTCGATCGTGCCCTCCTCGGGCATCGTGCCCCACACGAGCGCGAAATAGCGGCGCTTCACCGTGCGGGCCTGCAGCTGACGCACGAGGTCGGTCTGCGCGGCCAGCGTGCGGGCGACCACCATCAGGCCGGAGGTTTCCTTGTCGAGCCGGTGGACGATCCCCGCGCGCGGCAGGCCGGCGGCCGCGTCGCCGTAGCGATGCAGCAGACCGTTGAGGATCGTGCCGCTCCAGTTGCCGGCGGCCGGATGCACGACGAGGCCGGCCGGCTTGTTGATGACGACGAGTGCGTCGTCCTCGTAGATCACGTCGAGCGGCACGGGCTCCGGCGTGAACGCGAGCTGCTCGGGCAACAGATCGGGCACGAGCGCGATCTTCGCGCCGAGCGGCACCGGCTGACGGATCTTCGCCGGCGCGCCGTCGACGAGCACGCGCTGCGCCTCGATCCAGCTCTGCAGGCGGCTGCGCGAGAATTCGGGGAACAGTTGGGCAAGCGCCTTGTCGAGGCGTTCACCCGCGAGCGACAGCGGCACTTCGACGACGCGCGGCGCCTCGTCGACCGCCGCGGACGGCACGACGGGCGGCTGCATCGCGTCGCCGGCCAGATCGTCATCGAGGGAATCCCCCGACGCAGCGTCGGCGGGCCGATCGCTTGGGCTATAATCTTCGCGATTTGGTGTGCCCGGCTGGGCATTCTGCGAACTTGAACGGGTCATTTAGACTGGGTCACCGAGACTTGAAGCTAGGACATGCGAGCATGATGAATTCGACCAAACGCACGGCCAGAACCGTCGCCGCCCGGGCTGCGGCGGTAGCGGCCGCGGCCCTCATCGCCGGCTGCCACGGCTTGCCGCAGAAGCAGGACGAGACGGCTACCTGGTCGAACAACAAATTATACTCAGAGGCCCAGGACGCACTGTCCGGCGGCGACTGGGGCAAGTGCGCGAAATATTTCGAATCGCTGCAAGGCCGCGATCCGTTCGGCCATTTCGCGCAGCAAGCGCAGATCAACGTTGCATACTGCAACTGGAAGGATAACGAAGCAGCAGCGGCCGACCAGGCCGTCGATCGCTTCATCCAGCTCCACCCCGATCATCCGGACATCCCGTACGCGTACTACCTGAAGGGGATGATCCACTTCAACGACGATCTCGGCCTGTTCGGGCGCTTCTCCGGCCAGGACATGAGCGAGCGCGATCCGCAGGCGCTGCGCGAATCGTACGATGCGTTCAAGGTCGTGGTCGATCGCTTCCCGAAGAGCAAGTACGCGCCCGATGCGGCCGCGCGGATGCGCTACATCGTCAACGCGCTCGCGTCGCACGAAGTGCACGCGGCCGACTACTACTACCGTCGCGGCGCGTATGTCGCGGCCATCAACCGCGCGCAGCTCGCGATCAAGGACTACAAGGGCGCGCCGGCGATCGAGGATGCGCTGCACATCATGATCCTGTCGTACGGCAAGCTGAACCAGCCGGAACTCGCCGAGGACACCAAGCGCGTGCTTGCCGGCACGTTCCCCGACAGTCCGTACGTGACGGGCCATTCGCGCCCCGGTGCGAAAAAGTCATGGTGGCAGTTCTGAAGCACGGCGCGATGTAACATCCGTGCGCACACAAAAAACCCGGCCATCGAGCCGGGTTTTTTATTGGCGCCGCATGCAAGCGGCACCGGGACGATCAAGCGACAAGCGCCGCGCGTGCAATCAAGCGTGCTTGCCCGAGCGATGCTCGTCGAAGAAGTCCTGCACCACCGCGATCTCGCGCGTGCGCTTGAACGGCGGCAGGCTTTGCCAGATCCGGCGCCCGTACGGCTTGTCGACGAGCCGCGTGTCGCAGATCATCAGCACGCCGCGATCCGTCTCCGCAC
>NZ_BCPP01000831.1:0-3255 GCF_016586125.1 Burkholderia sp. E168m23 | reverse complement strand
AGGCGGCATCGCAGGAAACCTCGTGCACGGGCCAGCTCGAAGGTTCTGGTGAGCAGGCGTTCGCCAAGCCGGGTACGACGACGCGTCGGCGCTACCAGGATCAGCGTTACGTACAGTATTCGCGTCGCGTAGTCGTTACAGTAGAACGCGACGAAACCGTGACAGATGCCGTCCACTGCTTCGGCGACGAACTCGGCGCGCGCCTCCAGCTTGTCGAGATAAGCGGGTAGCGCGGTACGGATGAAGTCCGCGTTTCGCACCTGTTCCTGCTCGATCAGGTCGCGAATCGCGCTGAACGCGATGGTGCTGGAAGCGCATGAGGACGACCGCGCCAGGCCGCTGGTTGCCGGCGACGTCACACGTGCCCCTTGATGATCTTCACGATTCGTTCGACGTCTTCGTCGCGCAGCGCCGGGTAGATCGGCAGGCACAGCACGCGCTCGGATGCGTGCGCGGCGGCGGGCAGCAGCGACTTGTGCGCCGACGGCAACCCGCGATACATCGGAAATTCCGAGATGAGCGGGTAGAAGTAACGGCGCACATAAATTTCGTGTGCACGCAGCTTGCTGTAGAGCGCGTCGCGGCTGACCGGATATTCGTCGTCGACGAGAATCGGAAAGTACGAGTAGTTGTGTCGTACGCCGTCGCCGTGCTCGATGCATCGAAGTCCACGCAACCCGCTCAGTTGCTCGCGATACATGGCATCGATATGCGCACGGCGCGCGATTGCCGCATCGACATGCTGAAGCTGCAGCAATCCGAACGCGGCGTTGATCTCGCTCATCTTGCCGTTGATGCCGGGCGCCACGACCGTGACTTCGTCGACGAACCCGAAATTCTTCAGATGATCGATGCGTTGCTTCGTTTTCGCATCGGGACAGATGATCGCGCCGCCTTCAAAGGTATTGAATACCTTGGTCGCGTGAAAACTCAGTATCGACAGGTCGCCGTGCCGCAACAGACTGCCCGTCGGCGTGTGAACGCCGAACGCGTGTGCTGCGTCATAAATGACGCGCAGGTTGTAGTTGTCCGCGATTTTTTGGATCGCCTCGACGTCGCAGGGTCGGCCGTAGCAGTGCACCGGCATGATCGCGCTTGTCTGCGGCGTGATGGCGGCTTCGATCTTCGCAGGGTCCAGATTCAGCGAATCGGGGTCCACGTCGACGAACACCGGCTTGATGCCGTTCCACAGCAGCGAGTGTGCAGTCGCGACGAACGAGTATGGCGTCGTGATCACTTCGCCGGTGATTCGCAGCGCCTGCAGCGCGGTGACGAGTGCGAGCGTACCGTTCGCGAAAAGCGACAGGTGAGGCACGTCGAGGTAGTCGCATAGTGCGCGCTCGAATTGCTGGTGAAACGGGCCGCCGTTGGTGAGCACCCGGCTGTCCCAGATCTGCTGGAGGTACGGTATGAATTCGTCGAGTGGCGGCAGGTACGGCTGCGTGACGTAGATGCTGTCGCGAGGCAGTTGTGCGACGGACGACGCAGGCAGGCTGGCAGTCATGGTGATCCCTCTGTTGCGTGGAGGTCAGGCCTCGGTCGTGGCCGGTGCGGTCGCCGTATCGTCGAAAAGAGGCGTGTCGAAGGCGATCGCGGGCTCGCCCGCGCACCAGCGTGCCCACATCGTGCGCAGCGCCGACGACAGTCCGGCCGCGACGATCTCCGGGCGGAACGCGGCCGACTCGGCGCAGCGCGCGCGCAGGCCGGAGCGGAGCGCCTGAAGCGACGCAGTGTCTTTGCCGAGGGCGAGCGCTTTGGCAACGAACTCGTCCTCGTTTTTCGCTATGTATGTGTCGAGCCCGACGTGCATCAACCAGTTCGCACTGCCCCGGCCGGCCAGCGTCACGCCAGCGATGGTCAGCGTCGGCACGCCCATCCACAGGGCATTTAGCGTCGTGGTCGAACCTGTGTAAGGGAACGTGTCCAGACAGAGGTCGACGCCATGATGCTGTTGCAGGTAGACAGGAATGTTCGAGCGCCGGTGGAACGACAGGCGGCTGGCGTCGATGCCGGCCGCGGCAAACCAGTCGATCAGCACCCGCTGGTCTCCCTCGTTGCCGATTGCGCCGAGCGCCATGCGCGCGGTTGGGTCCGCATGCAGCACGCGCGCCCAGACGCCGATTACGTGGGGGCTGAGTTTATTCAGGCGGTTGAAGCTGCCGTACGTCGTATAGCCGTTCCGTAGCGCGGGCAAGACATTGACGGGCGGGCAATTTGCCGGTGGCATGAACGACGAGATGGCCGGCAGCCGCACGATCTGCTCGACGAACTGATCGTCGAATTCGCCGTGCGGCGCGACAAAGCGATCCGCAATGAAGTAGTCCATCGCGGCGAGGCCGGTCGTGGCCGGATAGCCGATCCACGACGCCTGCACGGGCGCCGCACGCTGCGCCAGCGCGACCAGCCGGTTACGACCGGTGTGCCCCGACAGGTCGATCACGATGTCGATGCGGTCGTTGCGCACGCGCTCGAGGAAGGCCGTGTCGCTCATGCCGGCGACGGTGCGCCACGTCGTGGCGTGGGCCTTGAAGCGCTCGGATACGTGATCTTCCTCGAAGTGATTGTGATAGAAGTGCATCGCAATGCCGGGATCGGCTGCGAGATGCTCGATCACGGGCACCGCGTAGGAGGCGACCGCGTGGCTGAACAGGTCGCCCGACACGAAGCCGACCTGCAGCTTGCGCGCCGGGTCGCGCGAGTTCGAGAACACGGCCGCGCGCTTGCGCTTGTGATTGCCGTAGCGCTCGCCGAACTTGCGGTGTTCGGCAATGAGCGCCTGCGGATCGAAGTCGCTGCTGTGCGTAATACAGAACAACATGCTGCTGTGGGTGACGCTGTCGGTCGGGTTGATTTCGATCGAGCGCTTCAGCCAGCGTATCGCTTCCTGCGTGGCGCCCTGTTCGAGCAGCACGAAGCCGAGCGTGCCGCACGGCGCAGCGGCGTTGGGCGCAAGCTCGACCGCGCGACGGCACGCCGCGATCGCTTCATCCGTGCGGCGCAGCGCGAACAGCACCAGACCGCGAATCCGGAAGGCCTCCGGGTGATCGGGCTGAAGCTGGAGCAGGCGCGTGCACTGCTCGTCGGCCTCCGCGAGACGGTTCACCATCCGCAGCGTGTCGGCGAGCAGCATGCGCACGAGCAATTCATCCGGCAGCAATTCGATCGTACGAAAGCCGGCCTCGATCATCTCCGCGAAGCGGCCTTCCCGGTGAAGCGATGCGGACAGCGCGCGCCAGCATGCACCGTCTTCCGGGT